>DUPC01000038.1 GCA_012838545.1 Acholeplasmataceae bacterium | reverse complement strand
TATTAGCTGTAAAGGAATGAAAAAGGGGCCGTTTTCACGCGACCTCCTTTTTTATGGCTTTTTGGGGGCAGTGGCATTATTTTTTAAAAACCCCATACAATTAACTGAAGGGAAACCGGAAATCCCAAAAAAATATTATTGAAAGCGTTTTCTGATTTTTCATTTTATGATATAATGTAAGCAAAAAAATATATATTAAGGAGGAATAATTTGAACAAGTTCGATTATATGGCCAAATATGGCTATGAACAACTTATCTACTTTTACGACAAAGAAACAGGCTTGAAGGGAGTTACTTGCATCCACGACACCACGCTCGGTCCGGCTCTTGGTGGAACCAGATTATGGAATTATGCCACTGAAGACGAAGCGGTTGAAGATGTCTTAAGACTTGCGCGCGGTATGACTTATAAGAATGCAGTAGCGGGACTTAACATCGGGGGTGGAAAGACAGTATTGATTGGGGATGCAGATAAGGTTAAGTCGGAAGCTTATTGGCGGGCATTTGGGCGCTATGTTCAATCGCTCAATGGCCGTTACATAACGGCGGAAGATGTCAATACCAGCCCTGATGACATGGAGTATGTTGCTATGGAAACAAACTACATCGTAGGCCTTACAAAAACTTCAGGCGATCCGTCACCATTTACAGCTCTTGGCGTTTATTGGGGTATGCGCGCTTCTTGTTTAGAGAAGTTTGGCTCTAATGATTTGAAAGGAAGAACTGTTCTTGTCCAAGGTGTTGGCCATGTTGGCTATAATCTCGTTAAATTGTTGGTAAATGACGGAGCTAAAGTTTATGTCTCCGACATTAAACAAGAAAAACTTGATAAAGTCGCAAGTGATTTCCCAGTTACAATTGTTCCAACTACGGATATATTTGCTTTTGAATATGAGATTTTTGCCCCATGCGCAATGGGTGCGGTAGTCAATGATCAAACGATTCCGCAATTCAAATTCAAGATAATCTGCGGCGCCGCCAACAATGTCTTAAAAGAAGAACGCCATGGTGCCGAACTTGAAAAACGCGGAATCCTCTATGCGCCGGACTATGTGATAAATGCTGGGGGCGTAATCAATGTTTACCAGGAAATCTTAGGATACGATCCAAACGAAGCAAAGAGAAAAGTTGAAAAAATCTACGGTAAAGTTTTGGATGTCTTCAAAATAGCAAAGGAAAACAACATTACCCCCGCTAAAGCAGCGGATAGATTAGCGGAAGAAAGAATCCGCGTGATTCGCAACATCCGGGGCAATTACATTAAACGCTAATGAAAGCCCCTTTAATTATCATTATCGGTCACTACGGGAGCGGAAAATCGGAATTTTCCGTTAACTTGGCCATCAAAAAAGCTCGTGACCATAATGTGTGCTTAGCGGATTTGGATATAGTTAACCCATATTTCAGATCCCGTGAGGCAAGAGCATTCTTAAGCAACCACAATATTGAAGTAATATCCGATACTTACAATTCAACCAAGGGATTGGATATGCCGTATCTATCCCCCGCCATTCAAGGAAGGATCGCTAAACGTGATAAGTTCTTGATTTTGGATTGTGGGGGAGATCCCAACGGAATAAAAGTTTTAAAGCAATTTCGCGATTTGATTTACGATACGCCTTATGAGATGTGGATGATAGTAAATATCTTTCGTCCCGAAACGAGCAAAACTGTTGATATAATTTCCATGTATCATGCTTTGCAGGCTTCATCGGGACTAAGAATAACCGGCTTTATCAATAACAGCAATCTTTTGCGTCACACAAGCGTTAAGGATATGTTATATGCAAATCAAATCATGCAGGAAGTGGTTGAACAAACCAGAATAAAAGTTGTTTATACATCGGGAATTCCGGAATTATTGAAACAGTTGCCGGGTGATATATTAGGAGAAAAATTCCCGATACAAATCATTTTACGGGAAAAATGGTTATAAGGAGAAAAAAATGGCAAAAGGAAGAATTGAAGTTGCAACCGAACGTTGCAAAGGGTGTGGGCTGTGCATTGAAGCCTGTCCCCTCAAATTATTGGAATTGGATCCAAATACCCTGAATATGAAGGGGTATCAACCAATGCAAATCCATACACCGGACAAATGCATCGGGTGTGCAAATTGTGCTGTAATGTGCCCTGACGTGGTGATTACAGTCTACCGTTTGGATTAAGGGGTGGAAGAATGGCAAAGTTAATGATGAAAGGCAATGAAGCAATGGCGTTAGCCGCTTTGAAAGGCGGTTGCAAAGCTTTCTTTGGTTATCCGATAACCCCACAAAGCGAACTGCCGGAATATCTGTCACGGTACATGAAAGATTATGGCGGTGTCTTTTTACAAGCCGAATCCGAGGTAGCCGCAATCAACATGGTCTATGGCGCAAGCGCAGCAGGTGTCCGGGTGATGACCTCATCGTCCTCGCCGGGAGTAGCCTTAAAACAGGAGGGCATCAGTTACATGGCAGGTGCGGAACTTCCGGGCGTAATCATCAATGTCATGCGCGGGGGACCTGGTCTTGGGGGCATCCAACCGTCGCAAGCCGATTACAAACAAGTAACTCGCGGGGGCGGCAACGGCGACTATTATTGTTTGGCCTTTGCGCCCGAATCCTTACAAGAAACCGTGGACATTATCAAAGAAGCATTTGTTTTGGCTGACCTTTACCGAAATCCGGTGATGATAGCCGTGGATGGGCTAATCGGCCAAATGATGGAACCAGTTGATGTTGACCGTCCTGTTCCGGAATATAATATACCGGAAAAAACTTGGGCAGCAAATGGTGCTATGGGAAAAAGAGAACGCAATATCGTCAATTCCCTTTACTTAAACCCCAAAGAATTGGAAGACCATAACCTCCGTTTGCACAAGAAATATCTCAAGATGAAAGAAAAGGAACAACGATATGAAATTGTAAACGGTGAGGATGCGGAAATTATGATTGTCGCATATGGTACTATGGCAAGAATCTGCCGCAGTGCCATCGAAGTTTTAAAAGAACAAGGCGTAAAAGTCGGCTTGCTTCGTCCGATTTCGATTTGGCCATATCCGGAAATAGCCTTTGATGAATTAAGTTCAACGGTTAAAGGTTTATTGACTTGCGAATTATCGACCGGGCAAATGATTGATGACGTCAAAATCGCTAATCGCGGCCGTTTGCCGATTGGTTTCTTTGGTCGGACGGGGGGAATGCTGCCGGAAACCGAAGAAATTGTGGACGCCGTATTAGAGATGCTAAAGGAGTTGCGCCATGAGTAAAATCGTCTTTCAAAAAACTAAAGCATTGACCGATAAAGAATTTTCTTTTTGCGCGGGATGCGCTCACGGCCTTATCCATCGGTTGGTAGCGGAAGCGATAGAGGAACTGGGGTTGCTCAATCAAGCGATCGGGATTTCTCCGGTAGGATGTGCGGTAACTAATTACAATAATTTTAACTGCGATATGGTGCAAGCAGCCCACGGAAGAGCTCCGGCGGTTGCCACCGGCATCAAACGCGTTTTGCCTGATCGCATTGTCTTTTCTTACCAAGGCGATGGCGACCTGGCATCAATCGGTACCGCGGAAATTGTGCATGCGGCGCATCGCGGGGAAAACATCACGGTTATTTTTATCAATAATGCCATTTACGGTATGACCGGCGGTCAAATGGCCCCAACTACTTTGGTGGGACAAAAAACTTCGACTTCGCCATTTGGCAGAACCATCGAACAAGCAGGGATGCCGATACGGATGTCTGAGTTATTAGCCACCATTCCGGGTAGCGCTTATATCGAAAGAGTTTCGGTTCATAATCCTGTGCATGTTCGAAAAGCCAAACAAGCGGTAAAAAAAGCTTTCCAAATGCAAGTGGAAAAACGGGGCTTTGCCTTAATCGAATTTGTTTCCACCTGTCCGGTAAACTGGGGTATGACACCGAAAGATGCGCTCAAATGGGCGGAAGAAAAAATGATTGCCTACTACCCACTTGGGGTGTTTAAGGATAAAACGAAGGAGGCCCAATAATGATTGACGAGAAAGTCATTTGTGCCGGTTTCGGCGGTCAAGGTGTCATGTTGCTTGGTCAGCTAATGGCTTATGCGGCGAATGAGAAAGGTTTAAACACTTTATGGTATCCTTCCTACGGCCCGGAAACCCGGGGAGGAACCGCAAACTGTTCCATTACGATTTCGGAAAAACCGGTAAACTCGCCGGTCATTTCCAAGGCTGACACCATTATTGTTTTGAACAAACCTTCGCTCGATAAATTTGAAGGCAAAGTTAAACCGGGGGGAAGATTGTTTATTAATTCTTCGCTCATTGATGCAAAAGCCACAAGAACAGATATCGAAGCATTTTATATTCCCGCTAACGAAATCGCCGGTAAAATCGGCAATTTCAAAGTAGCGAATATGGTAATGCTTGGGGCATATCTTGCCAAAACCAAGTTATTTAAAAATGATTTAATCATTAAATTATTGGCCAAAACCTTTGGCGAACAAAAAGCGCATTTAGTCTTGCTCAACCAAGAAGCGTTGACGGCAGGAAGGGACTATTTCAACAAGAATTACTAATTGGGCTTTTTGCTTAATTAACTCTACTCTTCGGGGGGATGGGTAGAGATCTTGTTGATAGGCGCTATTACTTAAGCAATAAATTGCTATAATATAGAATAAGCGTATTTAATAAATAGGGGAAGGATTTATTACGAAATAGTTCTCAATGGGTGGTAAAAAAAATGGAACACCGGTGGTATATTGCTTAAGTATAACTCCGAAACTTTTCCAAGTAAGCGACTGTTATTTGGAAAAACTGGCATAACGTGTTATGGCGTTATGCTTTTTTAGAATTAATTATGCAAAGCCCTTTTTAAAGTAATTGTGGTATAATGATTAAGGAGGTAAGGCAATATGCGTTTATTTATCGGTGTTGAGCTGGCAGAAGATGTAAAAAGCATTTTGGAAAATTATCAAAATACTTTAAAGCAAGAAAGTTATAGGGGTAATTATTCCCGAAAAGAAAACCTGCATTTAACGCTTTTCTTTATCGGTGAAACCAGTGCGGATGACCTTTCTTTATGGGAGGGGATTATATCCGATGTGGCAAAGAGAACTTCAACATTTGCTTTGGAATTAGCCGGAGTAAATTCATTTGTTCGAAATAGACGGCATATTGTTTACGTGGAAGTAAAAAAGCATAAGGAATTGTTGAACCTTTGGGATACACTGATTAAAGAAATTAACAAACGGGGAATTAATTCCCAAGTAGGCGAATATACTTCCCATATTACTTTGGCCAGAGAAGCGGAGTTTAACAAATCCTTTGATGAAATAAAAAAAGGTTTTGTTAATTTAAAATTAACGTCACCCGTGCAAGATATCATCCTTTTTGAAAGCACCAGAATCAACGGGGTTTTGACTTATTTGCCCTTGAAAAAAGAAAAGTTAAAGCTTGGTGAATAATCAAAAATTAGGATTTTTGATTTGCGATTGGTTTTTAACGTAAAGCCAATCGTTTTTTCATTACTACTTATTTTTGCTTTTATTTTTCATTGCAAACGCTTGCAATAAACCCCATTTTTTGGTAAAATGAATATTGAAAGGAGGACAGATTCGTGTCTATTTTTAAGAAAAGAATATTATTTATTTTTGCTTTTCTCTTTATGGCAATGACGCTTGTGGCATGTACAGGGGATTCCGTGCGTGTTGTTGTCGTTTATGGAGAAGAACAAATGTTTGTCGGCGAAGAGCAAACTCTTTCTGCTACCGTAAGACCAATTTCTTTTGATCAGACAGTTTATTGGTCTACTAGCGATTCTACAATTGCCACTGTCGACAAAAATGGTTTAGTCAGAGCTTTAAAACCTGGTACAGTATACATTGAAGCAGAAGCAAAAGCAGATTCTAATGTAACAAAACGCTTTAAAATTGAAATAACATATCGACCTCCACAATCGATGGCACTAATAGCCGAAGAAACAATGGGACTCTACGAAGAACAAACTATTACGGTTAACATTGAACCTGAGAATGCGGCTGATTTGTACACATTGACATCGAGCGATCCGGAAATTATAGAAATTGATGGCAATAAATTGTTGGCCAAAGGCTTAGGCAGAGCTACAATAACCGTAAGATCCGACGTTGACCCTGAAGTGTTTGCAGAAGCAACTGTTAGGGTAATTCTCAAGGAGTATCCTATTACTTATCATTTATTTGAAGGTACCAATCATCCGGATAATCCTTCATCATTTACTGCTTTAAGTGATGTGATTACCTTCAAAGAACCGACTAGAGACAAATACCAATTCCTCGGTTGGTTTACATCCAGTGATTATACAACTCCAATTACTTTCATAAACCCAAGCGAATTGAAAGCTCCGATTGAGCTCTACGCAAAATGGGAAAAACTTTTAATCAATTATACTATTACTTATGAACTAAACGGCGGCGAACTCCCTGACGGAGCACCTGAAACCTTTACGGAATTAGAAGAAGTTGAGTTGCCGGTTCCTACCCGGGAATCTTACCTTTTCGAAGGGTGGTTTACCAATCCGGAATTTACGGGCGAAGCTGTAACCAAGATTCCGGTTGGCACCGAAAGCAATCAAGTGTTCTATGCAAAATGGAAAGCCGCAGCTTATTCAATTATTTATAACTTAAACGGCGGTTCCTTTGCAACCGATCCAAAAACCGAATTTACGGAATTTGAAGGCTTTGCTTTACCAATTCCAACAAGACCTGGTTATAACTTCTTAGGTTGGTATGTCGACGAAGAATTAACTGGTAACCCTGTATCCGAAGTTCAAGAAGGCACAGCCGAAGACTTAGTCTTCTATGCAAAATGGGAAGCAATTACCCATGCTATCACTTACAATTTGAATGGCGGAAGTTGGACTTGGGAAGTTAACGAAGTAACAAATCCGGGGGCTGGTATAGATCAATATACCAATTTGCCAGAAATCTTCATGGCTGACTTCTATCAATATTTGAAAGACAATAACTTATTGACTTCGCCAATTGTGGCAAGCAAACTCCACAAGACTACATGGGCTGATTTCAGCGCGAATTATGGTGACCCTGTCGCAATTTACAATCATACTTCATCCAATTCTTCCCAAACAAATGACGGTTATTCTCAATTCTTTTATGATTCGGCTACTGGTGATCCTGCAACCGGCGAACTATTAACGGTTGTTGGCGGTTTCCTCGGTACAGAACCATATAAGACCAAATACGCAACCCTTGTTAAGCATCTTGCTTATCTCCAATCCAAGAAATATACCGTTCACTTCTGGGAAGGCGCAAGCGGCAAATCCCTTGCTGGTTTTGTTCTTGACGGTTACTTCTATGGTACCCAAGGAGCAGGCTCGGGTGATTTCTACAACTTACGTAAGGTCATTCCAAATACCAACTTAGGTTATAAGCTTGTGGATGGCGTTTTAACTCCTTACGAAGTAGAATATGCACCGGAAATGTACTATGAAGGTGTTGAACTATTACTTCCTGCACCGGTTAAAGAAGGTTACTTCTTTGTTGGCTGGTTTGACAATCCAGAATTAGAAGGCGAAAAAGTAGTTGCCATCAGAGAAACCGATACAACCGACAAAGTATTTTATGCAAAGTGGGAAGAAGTAAAAGACCCTGAAGCGCCGGTTGTTTATTCGATTACTTACGTTCTCAATGGCGGGGAATTAGCGGGTGAAGTACCGGTTGAATTCACCGAACTTGATTTTGTAACTCTTCCGATTCCAACAAAAGAAGGCTTTAATTTCTTAGGTTGGTTTACCGATCCAGAATTTGGCGGTGAAGCGGTAACCGAAATACCGGTTGGCACCTCCGAAGATCAAACCTTCTATGCTAAATGGGAAGAAATTCCAATTGAAGTTACCGATACATTGGTTTCTCCAAGAGTTGAAGGCTTAAATACCGGCGATAAACTATCCTATAACGGCACCGAATATGTTGTCGGCGTCAATGTATTTGGAAGTTTTGCAGAAGCAATTAATGCTACCGTAAGCGGAAAAGTTTATGTTGAAGCCGGAGTATATTTTGAAGACTTCACAATCAATAAATCCAATATCGAACTAATTGGTCCGAATCACCTTGTCGATCCAAATAAAGGCGAACGGATTGAGGAAGCGATTATTGCAGGTAAAGTGACCGTAAATGGCGGAATCAGCAACGTCAGTTTCCTTGGTTTGGCTTTCACAGGCGATGCAACCATTGTTGGTTCAGGAACCTCCACCAAAGTATTGGCAAATCTAACCTTCTCTTACAACTATGTTTACAATACTACCCCAACCACAACGGCTTGGGTGGAAACCAATGCTTATAACCAAGGATTCATTTATTTCCAAGCTGCGATGAACTATGAAATGCAATCCTTTGTCTTCACCAACAATTTGTTTGACACCGTTCATGATGTCAATATCAGTTTGGCCTATATTAAAGACGTCTTAATCAAAGACAATGTCTTTAAAGATTTCGGTAGAGACGCAGTTAGATTTAACCACGGCGGTTACAACTATGGCGATATCATTATTGAACGCAATGACTTTGTTCAATCGAGCCTTGGCGGTTACAACGGAATTTACTTCCGGATTTATGGCGGATCAGCGGGTTCAACAACCAATATCGTTATCAAACAAAATTACTTTAGGCTAATCGGTGTGGAAAGCGCAGGACTCTATTCCGGTGCAATCTCAGCTCGGAACTATCAAGAATATGGCACTGACTTCACTATTACCGGTAATATTTTTGAAAAATGTTTGAACTACATTCGGATTCGCAACAACGCCACCACTGCCAACCATGCAAGTTATCAATGGGTAGCCAATATCAATTACAATGCATTCCTTGGTTTACCTCAATCTTACTATTATGCCAACCGCAATCAAACAGACGGTGCTGCAACCAATCCGGCGCTTGCCAACTTAGATAACAACTATTATGAAGACGATGACGGAAATGTCATTACCGATCTAAGTCCATATGCCGGTTTCTTCAAAGAAGTTGCAAGTAATGACAATCCGCTTGCGGATATCAGCGAAGTTCCTTCCGGACGTTTCAGTTTATCTGATTTAGAGGAAGAAGCCGAAAAAATATTGGGTCTTGCCCAAAAACAAGTAGTGCTTAACTACATGTTCCCTAAATCGACAGTTAACGGCGTATCGACTACTTGGGCTTATAAAGAAGGCGAAGATCCTTCGATTCATAATCTTGAAACAGGCGTAAGACAAAAAGAAATGTTGACTTATCAACCACGGACCCTTGTCTTGACTTTGCAATATCAAGATTTAGTGGTTACCAAAGAATTAACCGTAAACTTTGGTGTGGTCCAAGAAGGTCAAGTCGGTTTATTCTACCGAAATACTCCGGTTGCGATGTCGAAAGATGAAACCGGACCAGCCGACAGCTTCATTGGTTGGAACGGTTATACGATTACCAGCGGTGATAAGGTCCTATTCATTGCGATGGGCATGACCTTCACAGTAACAACTGCTGAAGAAGCTAAAGCCCTCGGCAACTTAACTTATTCTTCGGTTGCGCTTCTTGTCATCAACACGGGAACTTCTGCCATTACCTTCAATAACAGCGAAGCTCCGGGTTTAGCCATGACTACATATTGTATCATCGGGGCGGACGGCAAAGTTAAAGTAACCGGCTCCCCGGCAACCATTACTTTAGAACCTGGGGATGCGGTATACAGCTCGAAATACTTGGATACCTTAATTACCGGCAATCCATTGTTCCCAGCGGGCAATTTAGCAGTCGGAACCGAAATGATAATTAAAGATTGGACCGTTGATCCGGATGCAGTGGAATACACAATTACTTATCATCTTGACGGCGGCGAAAATAAGCCAGGCAATCCAAGTGTTTACACACGGATTACGCTTCCGCTTGAATTAGCCGAACCTACAAAAGAAAACCATATCTTCAGAGGTTGGTATGATAATCCTGAATTTGCGGGCGAACCGATTAGCGTTATTCCAGTGGGCACAACAGGCAATATTGACCTATATGCCAAGTGGGAAGAAGGCATTCCTCCGGTTAAATTCACGATAACTTATCATGTCAATGGCGGCGTTTTGCCATCAAGTTATCCAAAAGAATATACCGACCAAGATACGGAACCTACCGTGCTTCCTATTCCTACTCGTCAAGGTTACAAATTCTTGGGTTGGTTCTTGAGTCCTGAACTTGCAGAAGATCCGCTGTTTGAAATTGAAGTTGGTTCCTTAGGAAATATAGTTCTTTATGCCGGATGGGAAGAAATTATTCCGGAAGGCACCTACACCATCACTTACCATCTCAATGGCGGTATTTGGGGTTATCCATCGAAGAACGAAATGCTTACCGACCTATTAACCGATTTCTATAACTTCTTGCTTGATGAAGGAACTATTACTTCTGCTTTAACCTTCAACACATTCGCTCATGGCGAAGGCAAGACATCGGGATTCTTTGGAACTTGGTACAGTTATTGTAACCCTGGTTATCCACTTGGCGGCGTAACTTATCCAAAACTTGCCAATAAGTTCCACACCAGTTCTACCGAAATGATAGAAGATTCCGCTTATTTTCTCAATCATCCTGCTTATTACAATAAGTGGATTAACTTCTTTATCTTCTTTGAAAATGAATTCGTTAAAGCGGTAAATAATACGCAAACATTCTTTGCGGACCCTGCGGTTGGTGCATTAAGGTTTGCGCAATATGCAGGAAACATTAAACCTGCTGCTTTCGTAACCGATGCAACAATGCAAGTAATGCCTGACTTTACGCCAACAAAACTTCGCTTCACAGCCGAAGAGGATGTTATCATCCTTCCAAAACCTGTGCGCATTGGTTATACTTTCGAAGGTTGGTATGATAATCCGGTATTTGGCGGTCAACCAATTCGCTTAATTTCCCCTGGCACAGAAGGCAACCAAGTATTCTATGCTAAATGGAGCGAAGAATTGGATGTTGATATCTATGTTCGTCCGGAAAGCGTGGGCGAAAATGTATATCAAACCATCACCGAAGCGCTCGAAGCAGCAGTAGAGGGCAGCGTCATTTATGTGGCAACCGAAACTTATAACGAATCCTTTACGATTTCCAAGAACAATATTACCTTGATTGGACCGTTTGCCGGAGTTGACCCTAATAAGAACGTTCGGGGTACAGAACAAGAAGCTGTTTTAACCGGTACTATCACGATTGCTCAAGGCGTCAAAGGCTTGACAATTGACGGCTTCACATTCACGGGAGGCTTCAAGTTGGTAGGACCTGTCGAAGGCGGCATGGATACTTTTGTCTTCAAGAACAACTACGTTCATTCTTCAACGCTTGCAGCAGACAGCCCAGGTATTATCAACTTGACGATTACCAGCGATTCCGCCAAGAACCGCAATTTCTACTTCCTCAACAACTTATTCACAACCGGAACGCAAACTTACAATCCTCGCTATATTCGCGGCGGCAATATTGAAAACCTCTGGTTGTTGGATAATGTATTTGAAGGCGGAAGAGTCACGTCCCCTGGCACATATACCGATGGTTTGCGTTTAGCAGGTACCAATGATTCTACAACTAACGGTATCGGTATTGCGGGAGTATTCATTGTTCGCAACAATGAATTCAAGAACTTTGGTCAAAGAGGTCTTTGGGTAAGACGCTTCACTGCCACAAAAGTAGAAGTTATCAACAACTTGTTTGAAAACTGTGGTGACCAATCGTACGGTGGCGGTCTTGACCTCTCCAACTGGGGTGGCGGAAGCACCATTAAGACCAGCATCAATATTAAGTACAATACCTTCAAAAACTTTATGTCGACCTTTGGCATTAGGCTCGGTAATGCCGGCGCAACACCGGAAAATTATAAGAATGCTATTCATTATAACAAGTTTATGGGCTTTGCCAGCGCAACCTATCAATTCATTTCCAATATGAACCAAACAAGCACGGCTTTACTAGATGCTCGTTATAACTATTATGACGGAAATGAACCGGTTGCAGCGCAATTTATCGGTGTCGGAACCTTCAGCGATTACTATCTCGATGAAGCAAGCGTGCCAAAACTCTCGCAAGAAGGAACCGTTGACCCAACAGAGATTGTAATTGGTAACCCAATCGAAACGCTTGTTAAGTTCACCGGACATCAACTAAATGTCAATGTCCTTCCAACTCAAGCATCCGATAAACGTTTGGCATTTGCAACCAGCAATCCAAATATCGTAAGCGTAAGCACTACCGGTTACTTAACCGCTGTGGGCGACGGAACTGCTACCATTACTATTACAAGCGTAGCGGATCCATCGATTAGTGTAAGTTTTGAAGTAACCGTAACAACACCAACGCAACTTGAAGTACGTTATGTAACTAATTCCTTTGTCGACGTAGGCGGCGAAATTTCTTTAAGCGTGCGCCTTTATCCACAACAAGACGCAACTTTCATCTGGTCTTCCAGCGATGAAGAAATTGCTACTGTTGTCGATGGCTTGGTTGTCGGACATAAAGCCGGTATAGTTACAATCACTGCAACCGTCGAAGGAAGAGAGGACTTAACCATGAGTGTTGAAGTAACAGTAATCGATACCTTGGCTGAAATGGATGCTTTGATTCAATATTTTGCGGAAATCAACCGTTCGGAAGTGCTCCGTCAAGATAAGATTAAAGTTACCGGTTTCCAATTCATCTACGGAGCGGATATTTACGGTAGCGTTTCTGACTATTTGTTTGAACAACATTATGTCAAAGACCAAATCGTCCCAGAAACTAACTCTAACCGTCCGGGCACTTTGCTACAACCAGGCATCATGTATATTACCATCCATGACACCGCATCCGCAGCAGCCAGCGCAGATGCACAAGCACATGCCAACTACATGACGAACAATACTGACGGTTCTACTTCTTGGCATTACACTGTTGACGAAAAAATTGCCATTCAACATATCCCAGATGAAGAAAGGGCAAATCATGCAGGTGACGGAAGTCGACCTTATGGCCAACCATGGGATAAAGGTATTGGCGGCGGCAACACCGCATCCATTGGTATCGAAACTTGCGTCAATTTGGGTTCTGACCTATATCGGACATGGCAAAGAACTGCTAAACTGGTAGCAAACTTACTAGTTAAACATGATCTTGATGTTTCGGCTGTTAAGCAACACTATGACTTCAGCACAAAGAACTGCCCACAAACCATGCGGGACAACAATCTCTATGACAACTTCATGAGATTGGTTGAAGCTGAATATCATATCTTGAAGAATTTTGACGGTTATGAAATAACCTTTGAATCCCATAACCCTGATATTCTTGATAACAATGGCCGTATCATCAGCCGTCCGGTTAATTCCACTACTGTCAGTTACACTGTAACCGTATCGAAAGACGGCGTATCGCAATCCATTACCTTGCATTCCGTTGTTTCCGGTATTTACAATACTCGTTTTGTAACACCGGTTAACGGTTATCCAGATGACTTCATTTATACAGTTCCAACTGTATGATCAATTCCAAAAGCGATAGACCCCCAAAAGGGGTCTATTTTTTTAGGCTTTTGTCTATGCGAAATAGACCTTAGGCTCATATCATAGGGTGATTAATAATTAGGAAGAAGGAGTTATTTTGAATTTTAGGCAAAGAATGACTTTTCAAAACGGCAAAAGAATGGTTCACCCAAGGCGGATTCATTATGAACAAGGAGTGTTAAATCAGTCTTTCCTTTTTACCGACAACCAAAATACTGGGCGGGAAACCATTTACTACGTATCGCAACCCCTTAATCAAGAGACATATTTGAATGGAGCTTATTTGCATTTGACAATGAGGTTTATGGACAACAATTGGCAATATTTAACCAACATGCAAAAGGGATTCTCCGTTGATTGGGAGGAAAAAACCATAATACCGGAAAACCCCGGGGTCTATGTTGTAATAATGGAAGCAAAACGGGCCAAGGGAGAAATTTTGGGAAAAATGGAACTGCAAAACGAACTTATATACGATAGTGTTATCGTAATTAATTCTCATAAACCTAAGGAGCATAAGGTTTTTCTCCTTGGCATTGGTGAAGCAGAAAAACTAAAAATCGGGTTTAGCATAAGTGATTCGCAAAGCGAAGCAGAAGTAACGGTCTTAATGATTAAAATCAGCGACATATAAAAAATATGGGTAGTAACCCATTTTTTTATTTAAAAGCTAGAATTAGGCTAGAATTTGATATTTATCAAATAATTTGCTTTATTGATATATTAAAAATAATGACATTTGAAGGAGGAACAATGAGAAAAATTTTATTTGTAAGTTTTATCTTTATTTTTGTTTTCTTTGTTTCCAGTTGTGTAAACCCGGGCAATACAGCGGGTAGAAAAGAACTCCTTGAAGTAAAGGATGCTTTGACGTTTAATACGCTGGAAGTTGAAGAAGATTTTATTTTGCCATTAATTAGTGATTATGGCGTAAGAATTTCTTGGACTTCTGACAACAGCGCTATTGAAATTAGTGACAACAGAGCGATTGTTACGAGAGGAGAAATCGATGTTTCAGTTACACTTATTGCTACTCTGACCTTAAATAACTTAACTGAACAAAAAGAATTTATTTTTGCGGTTAAAGGTCTACCATCCGCTGCTCCAGTAACGGTTCAATTTTTTGTCAGACTTCCGGAAAATACGCCAATGGATGAACCGGTGGTTATTGCGGGGTCTTTTGGGGATGGAAAACCACTTTGGGATCCAGCAAATTCTTGGGGAGTTGCAACCCGAGTAAGCCCAACCGAAGCTTCTTTTGAAATTATTTACGAAGATCTAACAGAACCATTAGTAATTGAATATAAATGGACCAGAGGTGATTGGGGAACTGTGGAAAAATTAAGAGACAATGAGGAATTAGATAACCGCACAGTTACTGTTGACCCAAGCAATCCAGAAATAATTGTCAACGATGTAGTTGAAAAGTGGGCGGATTTGGAACTTCCGGTGGAAAAAACCGATGAAGAAAGAGTTGACGAAGCGAAAGCAGCGCTCATTTTATCGGTATCTGCGGTTATGGAAGACTTTGTATTACCAATTACCGGCTTAAATGAAACGACCATTTCTTGGACTTCTCATAACGAAGAAATCATTGTGATTGAAAATGAAAAAGCTAAAGTAACTCGTCCTGCTCAAACCACTATTGTTCAATTAACTGCTACCATTCAATATAATACTGTAACAGACACCAAAGATTTCGAAGTTACTGTGGTGGGAACCGAACCGAGCCAAGATGATTTAGATGTTCTTGCAGCTGCATCAGCCCTCTCGCTTGGTAGTTTAAACAACTTAACGTCCGATATTAATCTTCCATCCACGGGCATTAATGACACAGCCATCACTTGGACATCTTCACATCCTGAATCTATTGAAATAGTGGTGGGAGAATCGGGAACAATTGGTAAAGTAACGCGCTTAGATAGTCAGGTAACGGGTATTACCTTAACCGCAACCATTACCAAAAACCTTGCTAAGACTACAAAAACCTTTACTGCCTCGGTACGGGCCTCTGCTTTCACGGTTGAAGTTACTTGGATCATCACGATTCCTGAAGCATTGCCAAACGCTGTGGTAATTACAACGGGCTCCAGCAACAACGGTTGGAATCCAGCGAATTTAAGCTATGGTATTGCTACCAAAATCAATGACACAACCTATG
>DUPC01000037.1 GCA_012838545.1 Acholeplasmataceae bacterium | reverse complement strand
TTTTATCGCTTTCTTCAATGATGGCTTGCGCACTTTTGGCACAAAAGTTTTGAATAATGGAAATAAACTCGCTGTCATAATCACCTAAGGTTAGGTTTTCGATTCGGGAATAATCGGGATTGATGGCATCATTAATCTTGACAATTGTAAGTTTATTTTTGCTTATTGGAGTGCAACCCCCGATAAAACCTATAAATAAAACCATAATAATTAAAGTAATCGCTTTTTTGAATTTAAACACAACAATTCCACGCTCCTTTTTAATAGAACAAGATAATTGGGTTTTTTCTTGGAACACTTTTATATTAATTAACTTTTTTATTAGGTAAACTTTTAAAACGATTTTTCATAAAGGAAACTATCCACCCAAGTTATCGGTTGTAATCATGTCAACCAAAAGGTTTTGAAGTCTTGTGGCGTCGGTTGCATAATTTACGGTATAAGCGTTGAAATACAAATATGCATCATGCATAAGATCGACAAATTGTTTGGTGACTTTATCGTGCGTCATATCAATGGAAAATTGGTTTTCAATACACCAATTGATGTTTTCGATTGTTGAGGTTGATGCGCCGGCCAAGAACTGAACATTGGCATCCAGATAATGGGTTTTTAGGAAAGTCAAACAGTTTTTCATCGAAGATAAAAAGATGGCGTTTTCGTACATTCCGTACTGTTTTACCAGTTCGACTAGACCTGGGAGTTTGCTTTGATCGTTTGAGTTTATACCTGTGGTCCATTTAAGTTCCAATACCGCTTTAGCACCGCTTTCTTTACAAATTTGCAAATATTCTGCCACCGTTGCCAAATAACCATAATAGGTTTGACCGCCATAAGTATCCTTGACTTGGAAAGTCTTTAGTTGGTTCCAAGTATAAGGTGCCATCGCTTTGTCCCAAAGGGAAGAATCAACGAATAAGGTTGATTTAAAAACATCATCGTGGCAAATGTAATATACTCCATCGCTGGAAACCCGGACATCGCATTCCATCGCATAATAACCTCTTCTTGCCCCTTCCAGGAAAGCGGATACGGTGTTTTGCACCACCGGTCCCCCGGAACCTTGGTGTCCAACCCATTTCACTTGATATGATTCATCGACAATCGAAATGGTGATGGCTTCATAGCCAAGTTCACTTACCACTATGATTACAACTTCTCCTACTGCATAGGCACAGACAAAACCAGTTTCATCGATGGAAGCCAGGTCAGGGTTAGTGCTGATAAACTTTAGCGCTTGGGGGGCCAAATAGCTTCCATTTGCTTTGGCATAAATCCTTGTGGAACGCTCTACTGGGACGGTTTGTTCGCTTGCCACAAGTTCGATTGAACCATCGCCAATGGTTTCGCCTGGTCCGGGGATTTGAACAAACCGCGGGTATAAATCCAAATTGCCAAAAGTGGTTTTGGTAATGACTTGACCGTCAAATTCCGGATTGTCATACCAACCGAGGAATAAATAGCCTTCTAGCGTTATGTCTGGAATCGATAGCGTTTCTAAAATCGTATAAATAGATGGTTCTTTCGGTAAATCAATGATACCGCCCAAAGTATCATGGTAAGTTATGGTGTATTGGATTAGTTGGATTTGGGCGGTGACGACAATGTCGCTTGTGATATTGCTTAAATCTTTATCCCATCCGACAAATTGATAACCGCTTGGAACCGCAACACTTGGCGGCGTAACTTGATCGCCGGGAGTAATTATACTTCTGGCAATTTCTTTTAAATCAGGGTTTAAAAAGATTACTTCATGAGTAGTTAAATCGGTATCCCATTTGGCATACAAAGTAATTTCGCCACTTGTTCCGCCCCTTATTTTGGTAATAGGTAAACCCGCTCCTAAGGAATTGTCAAACCAACCGAGGAACACCGCTTCAGTCGAAGTTGCATTTGAAAGAATCAATTCATCTTCTATCGTGTAGCTTAAGTAATCGATTGGTAAAGTAACCGATTCATTATCGATTACCATCCATTTCTTCGGTAAGGTATCAAGGGTAGGAATGCTTGCGCGGTTTTGGGCCCATTGTTGGAAACGGAAAAAGATTTGGACTCTACCATTTGAGGTTTGATTATAACCTCGGTCATAATCAGTATACCTATTAACCATACAATTGAGAAAATAAGCATCAAGATTGCGATATTTGGTCAAATACGGTTCGGTATTTAGGAAATAATTATTGTCTTCTTCCGGAATAATCGGTTCGTCATTTAGGCGTTGGAACGGTTTATAGATTAGGGTTCCCACGGTTCTTTCAAAATCGTACATATCTATTGCTAATAGTTCTGGGACATTGGACCAAGTAGCGCTCCGCGTAGATTTAGTCATCGAAAAAGTAGAACCGTTTTTGGTTAATCCAGCAATTTTACTGGCATTTTCGCTAATCCAATTAAATAAATCGGTGTAAAATTCGTTTACGAATTCTTCTTTGGAAACCCAGGAAAGCTCTTTGAGTTCAAAAAAGTTGCTTTTATAAATTATTTGATAAACAATCGGTTCGTAAATCGGCGCTACTTCCAAATCGCTTTTAATATTGGTTAAAGCTTTATCCCAACCAAGGAATTTATAGCCAACTCTGGTTGGTTCCTTTGGCGCTTCGATGCTGCCGCCAAATTCTACTGTTTCTTCTTTATAGACATTTCCTTCATAGTCCTTAAAAAACACGGTAAAGGTTTTGATTTCATAACAAGCATTGACAGTAAGATCTTTAGTAACATTGGTAAAATCAATGTCCCAACCGACAAAGGTATAACCTTCTCTATCTTCTACCGCGGGTGCACTGGCAGAGGTTCCGTATTCCACGGTTTCGCTTTTTAGAAGCGTTCCGTCATAATCCAAAAATAGGACCGTTAAAAACTTTGGGGAATATAAAGCGGTGATGGTTAGGTTTTCTTGGATGTTTTCCAGCGGTTTATCCCAACCGGTAAAAACATACCCCTCACGCTCGGGAACGCTTGGGGGCGAAAGAGAATCGCCATACTCCACCTCTCGTTCTTGTAAAATGGTACCGTCATAATCCACAAACTTAACGGAAAGTTTAATTTTTTGGTAAATTGCTTTTACCGTGATGTCGGATGTAACTTCTGCATATTCCCTATCCCAACCCCAAAAGACATAACCTTCCTTGGGGGAAGCGGTAGGCGGAGTGGCACTGCTTAAATAGGAAACAGTTTCGGTTTTTAAAACATTGCCACTATCATCAACAAAGGTTACGGTATATTGGTTGATTTCATACAAAGCGGTTATGGTTAGATCGCTGGTGATTTCGGAAAAGTCTTGATTCCACCCGACAAAAGTGTATCCGGTTCTGGCAGGATTTCCTGGCGGTGAAGCCGGTTCGTTTTCCTTAACCTCTTGAGTTATCAGGACCGTGCCGTCAAAATCGACAAAGTTGACCGTATATTTTGGGGTTCCGGTTTGGTTACAACCGGTAAACATCAAACAAAAAAACAATCCCCAAAGGCACAAAATTTTCTTTTTCATCCTTTGTTTTCTCCTTTCAAGAAAAAAAGGCAATTCAAAACATTTATCAATCATAAACATTTCTCCTCACCTCTTTTTTCATAATCTTCTACTTTTGATTATATCACATTTTTCCCAATTTAAAACAACTAGTTGTTATCGGTTTTTACGCCCTTTTTTAAGGCTTCCGCCACCGCATACCTAATGACAATACTGGAACTCGTGGCACCGCTCACATTGGGAACAGTGGTCGTATTATTTTCGACCATTTTGTCAATTACGCTTTCGGCACTCTTGCCTAACCCGTTTTGATGTTCCAAAAGTTCTATCTTAACAATTTTGTGATTATTTACCTCCACATTTACTTTAACCTTAACAAAAGTAGTATTTGCTTCTCCGTAATAAATTCCGTCTTCCACAAATATTAAATCAATCGGTTCAATCTCCAATAGCGCTACTTCCTCTGCTTGTTTACTTCCCATGCCTTGGATAACCAAAAAAACAACAAACGCTAAAACCAACAAAGATCCCATTAACACATAAAATTTTTTCATTGTTTCTCCTTTATAAGAATAATTTTATTTTATTGGCAAAAGTTACAACGGCTTCCTCATCAATTTGTTTTATTGGATTCGGAGCGGCTTTTTGCATAATCTTGATTAAAAGTTTCGTAAATCCTTTTGCTTGCTCCATTTGTACCACTCCCCCAAAACTGTTTATCAAAACAGCCTGTTCTTTGAACCAGGAAGGCAGACTATCATCCACCGCTTTTTGATAATCAGGCAAAACATGGCAAATAAATAAAGCAATTCTTTTGTTTTTCAACACCTCGCTATTTCTTTTAATTACTTTTCTAATCCCTTTATCAAGGTGTCCCATCCGGATGGGTGAACCAAAAACAATAATATCATAATCACTTAAATTATATTCTTCATTCACCGAAAAAACACATACTTCGGGGATTAATCCTTTTAAGGTTTCTGCGCATTTCTTGGTCGTCCCCGTTTTTCCCCCATAGATGATAGCAATTTTTTTCATGTCGATTTCTTTTCTTTCCTTTCCTTTCATTAATCAATTTCTCAATATTTTAAATCATTACATTATTTACTAAAAAAAGCAACTGCAAGTCCAACAATATTTAAATGTTTTTAAAAGTTACTTATAATATAACATTTTTTTTATCTACCTACAAGCACTTTTATAACATTTTAAACAAATTACTAAAAATTACTCAACTTTTGCCCGCTACCTTACAGTACATTTGTCATATGATATATTGAAAATTTATGAAAAGGAAGGTTAAAAAATGCAAATGACATTTCAATTATTCCCATATACCATTCAACCGGGTGATTCTTTATTTTTCCTAGCACAACGCTTTAACACTACCGTTGATGCCATCATGAGCGTAAATCCAGGCCTAAACCCTTATAATCTCTTAATCGGTCAAGTCATTTTGATACCTATGAGGTAAAACATGTTGGATGTAAAAGTCAATGAACAAGTGTTAGAGTTAAACAATTTGATGCGTCTCTTATGGGAACAACACATCACGTGGACCCGTAACGTTATCGAAGATATCATCTATGACTTGCCTGAAAAAGATTTTGCGATTAACCGGTTGCTAAGAAACCCCACTGATTTCAAAAACGCTCTGACACCGTTTTACGGTGAAGCAAATTCCGCCATGTTTGAACAGCTCTTGAAGGAACATTTGGAAGTCGCCGCCGGAATTGTGACAGCCGCCAAAAACAATGATTCCAATCAAGTCGCAAAACTAACCACACAGTGGTTTAGGAATGCAGATGAGATTGCGAGATTCCTCGCCAGTGCCAATCCATACTGGAATTTCCTCGAATGGCAGAAAATGCTGTATGATCACCTGAATCTAGTAAACACCGAAGCTACCAGTTTCTTAAACAAAAACTTGGAAGCAAATGTTGCCTTGTATGATGAAATGGAACGTCAAGCCATGTTAATGGCTGATGAACTGACAAGAGGAATCGTTCAACAATTTCCGCAACGCTTTTATCTTTCAAGAAACCATTTTCCTACTTCTTCTTATAGCCTTTTTTAATTTAAATCCATTAATGCAAAAAGAGCTTGAAACCCATTTTTCAAGCTCTTTTCTTCAAAGGTCTTGTTATTTATTAGGGGTAAAACACCTTCTGTTAGAAATTACCGGTAACTGTACCCGTAATTTTTTTACAATACCTCTTCAAAAAGGTTTTTGATTTTATTCCTAAAATAATTTATTGTGCACCAAACTTTTTTGCTTTCTCAACAGCATCCAAGAATTCTTTAGTGTTTACCTCCTTATTTAATTCAATTATCAATTGTTTGTAGTTTACCAATTCTTCGCCTTCAAATTCAATATCTTCCTCATCTATGGGATTGTTAATAAGCTTTTCAATTAATTCATTTAAAGCATCAAAATTAAACTCTTTTTCGTTTTCATCAATTTTTAAATAAACTTTTTCCTCATTCTTATAAATTATTATTTTCATAACTTTTCTCCCCTTTATATATTTCATATCTTTCTTTTATTACACCTATCGACCCATCAACATTTTCGGCAATTGTTTCTAATTCATTTTTAATTATTGATTCTGGAACAAATGATCTATAACTAAAAATATTTCGCTCTTTTTTTGCTTCAATATAATTCACAGGATCTGCATTTACAGCTATAATAGGATCATGTGTTACAACAATTAGCTGGGCTTTGGATTTCATTTCCTTTATTAAGCTAACAATTGATTCTTTTATGAATGTTTTATCAACATCATTTTCAATTTGATCGTATAGAATAATAGAATTAGTTCCATTAGCTAATTCATTTTTAAAATACATTTCTATATACTTTTTGGTAATGGTACCAGGATTAAGTTGCTTTACATTTTGTCCATCAAAAAAAACATCAACATAAACAACGGTGTTTTGAAAAAATCGGTTTATATCATCTGCTTCCATTATTCCTAATTGATAATATAAATCAATTACTTTTTTTGCCTCAACTTTTTTTGTCATATCATATATTGCTGAATCGAGTTGTGCTTGCTTCCCCCAAGTATAAAAAACATCATTGGTTTTTAGGTTTAACTTCTTTATGTTATCCTCATTAATATATTCTTTAATTGATACTCCGTTTTTTTCATCGATTACTTCTTCATTGTTTATTTCATCAATAGAGATTGATAAATCAAAATTTTCTATTTTAATTATAGATAAATGAAATTTTTTTAATTTGTCTAAAATGCCCCTTATTTTAGGTATCATTCCACTTATCAACTGCTGTTTCCTTTCTGAATTGCTTGAAATATTGGCACTGATTCTTTCCAAACATTTATTAATAATAGAAATTTTTTTATTAAAAAGGTTTATTTCTGATTTTTTTATTAAAACATTTTGGTATTCCAAATTAAACTCTTTATATAAATTATCTAAAACAGTTAATAATTTTTCTTTAGCAGGACTTTTAAATAATTGTAGGATTTTCCTTAAATCGTCACTTTTTTCTTTATAATTTGAAAAACTAGTGATATCTTC
>DUPC01000036.1 GCA_012838545.1 Acholeplasmataceae bacterium | reverse complement strand
GTTTTTAATTTGACTGGCAATCAAAATTACACATAGAAAGGATTCTCAAGAGAATTATAACATAGAAAAGGAAAAAGCAAGTTAATTGAATTGCTTTTGGAGTTCTAATTCTTTTTAGTATTTAGACTCCCATAAATTGATCAATCAGGGTTTTAACTTCTTCGATTGTTTTGGAAAAATCTGAGCGGTTGATTTGCACTTGCACAATATCCTGCCGATTTCTAAACCAAGTCCACTGACGTTTGGCATAATTGCGGGTGGCTTGTTTAATCTTTTCTTTGGCTTCCTCAAGGGTAATTTTACCTTCCAAGTAAGGAATCAGCTCCTTATAGCCGATTGCCTTGCGCGCCTGAATGCCTAAATGTTCAGGAAATAATTTTTCAACCTCTCCTAGGAGGCCGCGAGAAAACATTTCCTCCACCCGTTCGTTTATTGATTGGTATAAAGCTTCCCGATCATCGGTTAAAAAGAGGTATAAAACATCGTATAAAGGAACATCTTTGCGATTTCGGTTAACCTGTTGTTCAAAGGCTAACTCAATTGCTCGCAAAACTCTTTTTCGATTATTGGGGTGGATTTTTTGAGCAGCTATTGAATCCATGTCTTGCAAGATGGCGTGAACCGCTTCATTGTCCAGATGCGACAGCTCTTCTTCTAACTCTTTGCTGCGGCCATGGCCTTCCAATTCATAGTCGTAAATAACGCAATCCAGGTAGAGACCGCTTCCTCCCACCAAGAGGGGAACTTTGCCTTCCTGGTGCATTTTGCTTATTAGAGCACGGACATCTTTTTGATAGTCGTAAATGGAATATGGTTGAAGCGGATTCAAAAAGTCGCACAAATGGTGTTTGATTTTGGCCCTGATTTCGGGAGAGGGTTTTGCGGTGCCGATATCCATTTTCTGATAAATCTGAAAAGCATCGCCGTTAATTATATCGGTTTTTAAGAAGTTGGCAATCTCTACCGACAATTTCGTTTTCCCTACTGCGGTGGGCCCGGTAATAATAATTACTTTAATCATCCCATCACCCTTTGAAACAATTTTTCAATTTCATAACGTTTAAAGGTAATGATTGTTGGCCGTCCGTGCGGACAGGTTAAAGGCATATTTGCCCGGTCTAAATCTATTAACAATTGATTCACTTCATCGGCCCTAATCTTCATATGAGCTTTGATTGATTGCTTGCAACTTAACTTTTTGGCCAGCGAATCATACAACTTGGCTTTTCCGGTGGTTTTTTCGTGCAACAAGTGGTTAATCATGTCATGCAAAAATTCGTTTGCCAAAGATTCCGGTATCCAAGTCGGAAGGGTTCTTACCACTAGGGCGGCAGGTCCAAATGGTTCGATAGTTATTCCTAATCGAGCAAATTCGTCCGTTAAATTAATGATTAACGGCATTTCACTTACCGATACTTCCAAACGTAGCGGGATTAACAATTCATAATTTTCTGGTTTTGGATTGGCAAATGACTTAGAAATTTTTTCATACATCAAACGTTCCATGGCAGCGTGTTGATCAATTAAGTAAAGATTTTCTTCATCTTCAAGCAATAGATAAGTTTGATGGTATTGACCGATATAACATAACCGTTGGAAAAATGTCTTTCCTTTGGTTTCCTGGTCAAACGATAACTGCTCGTACTCCTCTTGGGCAATCAATGGTTTGGTTTCCGGTGTTTCGTAATTTTTTTCTTGGGGGAAAATAACGGTTTCCTCAACATCTTCTTCTGCTTCCTGAAACAATTGATCCCACAAATTTTGGGTTGGCTCAATTGTTTTTTCGCTTGTTTTTGTTTCCCCAGGTTCTGCGCTTATTTCCTTTTCGCCAAAGTCTTTTCTTGGTTCCTCGCTAAACTTCGGCAGTCTTGCTTGAAGTAAGGTTGCTTTCAAGGTAGAGGTAATTAAAGATTTCAACTCACTTTCATCGGTAAAACGAACTTCGAGTTTTGCGGGGTGGACATTGACGTCCACCAAAGACGGATCGACTTCAATGTAAAGAACCGTTAGCGGATATTTTCCTACCGGAAGCAAAGTTTGATAGGCATCGGATATAGCAAAAGAAATTGAAAGATTGCGAATAACCCGTTTATTCAAAACGATATTGATGCCGCTGCGGGAAGAACGAAATACTCCCGGACTGGAGGTGTAGCCCCAGATTCGGTAAAGATTGTTTTGACCGTTAAACGCTAGCATTGCTTTTGCTGAATCGGGACCAAAACTAGAGGCCACGATTTCGATGATGTTGTTGTTTCCCGTAGTTTGAAAGCTCACTTTATTGTTATTGGTGCAAATAAAAGCAATTTCGGGATGCGAAAGGGCAGACTTGTATAGGTAATCCAAAATATTGGCCAACTCCGCATACCTATTGCCCAAATGCTTATACCGAGCCGGAGTGTTGAAAAAGAGGTTTTCAACTTCGACTTTTGTCCCTTCCGGAAAAGCGGTTAAACCTTCCTCCAGTTTGATTCCCGCTTTATAACGAAAAAAATAACCATCGGATTCTTTCGTTTTGGAAGTTATGGTCATTTGCGAAACGCTGGCAATCGAAGGAAGCGCTTCGCCCCTAAACCCCAGGGATAAAATGCGAAATAAATCATCTACTGAGGAAATTTTGCTGGTGGCATGGCGCTTTAAGGCTAAAGGTATTTCGCTCGGGTTCATACCTAAACCGTTATCGATAACTGTAATTTTCCGTAAACCGCTGTCGATTAAATCGACTTTGATGACACTCGCTTCCGCATCAATGCTGTTTTCGACTAATTCTTTTACGACGCTGCTGGGGCGTTCGACTACTTCCCCAGCCGCTATCATATTAGCCAGTTCAGGACTTAATTCTTTAATTCTAGTCATCTATTTTAACCTCTCTTTTAGACGCGATAATAACACTAAGGCATCAAGAGGACGCAAATCATCGACATCGAGTTCTTTCAATTCGTTGAGTACTCCTTCTTCAACTGGCGATAAGGCATTGACAATTACCGGTTCGGTATAATTGGCAAGAGACAAGCGCCCACTATCATAATGGTTATTGGCATCCATTTTTTGCAGGATATCATGTGCCCTCAAGGTAAGGCTTTTGGGTAAATTGGCAAGCGAAGCGACATGAATGCCGTAACTTTTATCGGTTGCCCCCTTTAGAACTTGATGCAAAAAGACAATCTTGCCGTTTTCTTCCTTGGCTTCCACATGAACATTATTTAACCGGGCAAGGTTTTTTTCTAAATTGGTCAATTCATGATAATGGGTCGAAAAGAGTGTTTTTGCGCCAATCTTTTCGTGAATGTATTCGATAATAGCCTGAGCCAAAGCTAAACCGTCAAAGGTAGCGGTGCCGCGACCGACCTCATCGAGAATAATTAAACTACGTTCCGTGGCATTTTGCAAAGCATAATTGACTTCCAACATTTCGCTCATAAAGGTCGAAGCACCGGAAGCAATATCGTCACTGGAACCAATTCGCGTAAAGATTTGATCAAAAATCGGGAGTTCCGCACTTTCGGCAGGAACATAGGAACCCATTTGCGCCATAATGACCATTAAAGCATTTTGACGCATATAGGTACTTTTACCGCTCATGTTCGGACCGGTAATTAACAATATCTGATTGTCATTGTACATCAATAAATCATTGGGAATAAATGGTTCCGGCGAATATTGTTCGACCACTGGATGACGTCCCTTTTTAACCACAATATCGCTATATTGAGAGAAGGTAGGGCGAACGTAAAGGTTATTTCGGGCAATAATCATCAAGGCTAACACTAAATCCAGTTCTGATAAAACGTCCGCCAATTGTTGAAGTTCTGGGGATCTTGCTTTGCAAAAGCTTCGGACTTCTTCAAACAATTTAATTTCCAGCTCAATGGCATGTTCATTGGAACGCAGAATCAACGCTTCCAATTCTTTTAATTCTTCGGTAATGTAGCGCTCTGAATTAGAGGTTGTTTGTTTGCGTATGTAGCCAAATTCTTCTTTAACGAGTGGGATATTGCTTTTGGTTACTTCAAGGTAATAACCAAAAACTTTATTGAAACCAATCTTTAAGTTTTTGATACCGGTTTTTTCCCGTTCGCGTTGTTCGATATTCATTAATATTTCTTGAGTATGAAGACTGACGTATTTGACTTTATCCAGTTCTTCGGAGTAGCCTTGCTTAATGACACCTCCGTCTCGTAACAAAAACGGAGCGTTTTCGTTAATTGCCTCATCCAAAAGCTTGTGCAAATCGCTAAAAGCCAAAATCGTTTGATTAAAATGATTGAGGGTTTTGGTTTTAATTTCGGCAATCAGCTTTTTAATTTGTGGTACCACGCCAAGCGAACGCTTGAGCTGAATTAAATCCTTGGGGTTGACCGTTCCGAAACTTATCCGGCCGACGATTCTTTCCAAGTCATATACTTCTCTTAAGAGGACGCGTATTTCTTCGGAAACCAAATAATCCTTACTAAAATCCTCAATCATTTGTTGACGCTTGAGAATTGGTTCTAACTTGGTAAAAGGAAAAAGAATGCTCCGTTTAAGGTGCCGGGATCCCATTGCGGTGGCGCATTTGTCAAGGCAAGCAAAAAGATTGTTGCGTGATTTATCCCCCCGCAAGGATTGCACTAATTCTAGGTTTCTGATTGTATTAGGATCAAGTTTTAAGAAGGATTTATCTTGATAAAAGGCGAAAGGTTTCAAATGAACCAAAACGCGTTTTTGCGTGGCAATGACATAATTCAAAAGACGCGAGGCGCTGTCGATGGATTGCTTAGGCAAGCCTTTAACCAAGTTTAGCAAATAATCTTCCAATTTTTGGTCTAATTGAATCGAAACCACCAAGTTTAAGACGTTTCGCATATAATCGACATAAGGTTTAGGAAACCTTGGACCGACAATTACTTCTTTGGTTCCCAGTTTATTCAGTTCATCATAAACGCTTTCGATTTTTAAAGGCAACAACGTCGTCTTAGTTTCGCCGGTGGAAATATCCAAATAACTTAAACTATAATTTTCCGGCTCTTTGGAGATAGTTGCTAAATAGTTATTGGTCTTTTCGTCCAAATAGGCTTCAGTAAAATTGGTTCCAGGGGTAATAATTCGAACGACATCCCGGGCAACTATGTTCTTGCCGTTGGGAGCTTCCAGTTGTTCAACGATTGCGACTTTATATCCTTTGTCGCTTAATCTTTCAATATACTGGTCAACCGCATGATAAGGCACCCCGCACATCGGAACTCTTTCTTTGACTCCTGCGTCTCTGCCGGTTAAAACGATTTCCAATTCTTTGCTGGCGACGAGCGCATCGTTAAAAAACATTTCATAGAAATCGCCCAAACGAAAAAAGACTAAAGTATCCGGATATGATTCTTTGATAGTCAAATATTGACGCATCATCGGTGTATATTGGGTTTTATCAATTTTTTCGTACATAACATCCACCTTTTAAAAAATTATATCATATTTTGCGTAACAGCTCGTGACTTTTGCGAAATAATTTAAAAAGCGGGCAGTTAACCCGCTTCAAAAACCTTTTTAAAAAGTGTTGCTATTTACCGGTTAAAATTAAAATTCCCGAAGAATCCAATAGTAACGGATTGTAGTGGAAAAAAGCCGTAGGGTAGGAATTGAATGCTTCCTCAACCTCATCATACATTGTTTCCCCATAATCAAAACCAAAGAATAGTTCAATGGATT
The DNA here is from genome assembly GCA_012838545.1 of Acholeplasmataceae bacterium. Classification (GTDB taxonomy): domain Bacteria; phylum Bacillota_I; class Bacilli_A; order ML615J-28; family CAG-313; genus UBA1427. Next base: position 3,580 of record DUPC01000036.1, on the reverse strand, counting down.
TGCCAGATACCATATTATCTTTTTCTGCCTCAAATAGCTTTATCAATTCTTCAACCGAATCAAGAAAATAATCGCCTTGGAAATCATCTAGGGTAAAGGTTTGCATACGGTAATAAGCAAATAGATTATCACTTGTTTCGCTAATCGGATAAATTTCCGGTTCTTCTTCAATATGAGTGGAAACAATGGCGGATTCGGGAACAAGGAAGTAATTGTGAAGTAAAATTTCCTTTGTTTCGCCTTCTACGGCGATTCCCCCATCGCTCCAAGTGGAGTCGACAATTAACCATTCACCATCCAGAAATACTTTGTTCCAAGCATGACCGATTCTGGCTGCGCCCCGAACGACATCACCAACAATTCTTTCAGCTACAATGCCTTCCATCGCGCATAACAAATGGAACGCTTTGGCATAACCATCGCATACCGCTATGCCCTCTTTAAATACGCCCTCTAAGTAAAAGGAAGTATAACGTCTTATTCGGAAATTTTCCGGGTTTTCGGGATTATTTTCTAATTCCACTACTTTTTCCAATAAATCATAATCGTAATGAACATTCTGAACCAACCAATCGTTAATGGCAAGCAACTTTTGCACATCATTCATTTCTTGAAAAATAATTGTTCGCAAAACTTGTTTTGCTTGTTCGTAAATTTGTTCAGCTGGCGAACCAATAATCGGAATCGGTTTCAGCCCGTGAACAATGGCATAATATAGTTCTTCAGAGTAGCTAACTTCAAGTGTTTTTTCGTTTAATTCGGAAGCAAAATGATTGTAACTTTCGTCCCGTGGCGTTTTGTCACCCGATTGATTATAAACCAGATAATATGGTTGTACAAGGTCCCATTGTTCCGCTAAAGCTTTTGGGTCTTCAATTACTAAATCAATCATTTGATTTATTGATGCATCCTCATAATTTTCGGTGACAATCCGCGCTACTTCGCTTTCCGGGTCACAAACAATAATCATACTCTTAAATGGTGTGTGATTGAAAATATAGTTGTCAACGTTAGGGGGATTTCCTTTAAAGGAAACCATCATTAAGTTTTTCGCATTGCGGAATGGGTGATCTTCAATCGTTTGTACTCGTTCGTTGACCAAGACAAATTCCAAACTGTCACAATTATCAAATGTTTCGGTTTCCAAAACTTTTAGGTTGAGCGGTAAAATCATGCTTCGTAAATTGATGCAGTTTTGGAAAGCTCGGGCATCAATTTTTTCCACCGAATCAGGGAATATCACCCGATAAATTTTATCATTGTTGGCAAATGCGGATTGATTAATCCTAGTAACCGGTTTGTTATTGAAGGTTTCCGGAACCAAAACTGTTGCATCGCTTCCAGTGAAACCGATTACTTGATAGGATTCTTCGTCTTCATTTAAGCTGAAGATCAGGCCTTCTGACATCGTTTTTACAAAAGTCCACCTTGCATAAAAGGTTGTGTCCTTTTCAATCGTATAAGGGAAGGAAATAGGATTACCCGTCATATCCGGATTATCATACCAACCTTCAAACTTATAATCTGGTTTCGTTAATTCCCCAGGAGCGAAAATTGTTGTTTGATAATCTACCACAAAATCATCAATTTCTAGGTCGGTGTTTGTAACAAATTGGACACGGTGTTGGTTTATTTCCCAGTCTCCGTAAAGCTTTAACGGTGAACGAACCACTAATGGGAAACTTACCATTTCGTCCGAAAGATTAGCATTTTTATACCAACCTTTGAAAGTATATCCTTTCTTTTGAGGGGCAACCGGAGCATGCAAACTTTGCCAATATCCTACCAGTTGATCATCAATGGTTGTATCGCCATTAGTTACAAATTTGACTAAGAAAGTCTTTTCTTCCCATTTGGCATATAGTTCAAGCGTTTCTTTTAAAACAAATGGAAAACCTACCGGTTCTTCATCTTGTAAATCCTCAAACCATCCCAAGAATACATAGCCTTCTTTTGGGGTTACGGATGGTTGATGAACTGTATCCGAATAAAAGGAATTAATTTCCTCAACGGTTTCGTCGTCAATAAATTTCACTTTTAATTCCAGATACTCCCATTTTGCATATAAAGTAATATCTTGGGTTAGGGAATCGGTAGGCTTTGCCAATTCAGTGCGTTCTTCATCATAGTACCATCCCACAAAACGATGTCCTTCAAGGGTTAATGACGAAAGCAAATTTTCTAAAGTTTCATCATGTGAAGAAACCGTGGAAGGTGAAAGTTGCTCCGTTTCGCTGAAATTATCGTCTTGAGGTTGATAATGAATTTGATTCGCCGGTTTGGTGTGGTTGACGATAATTACCTGATAAACCTTCGTGGAGCCGTCTTCGGCTTTTACAATAATAAATGCTTGATTTTCTCCATCTGAAAGCGTTAGTACTTTGTTAAATACAGGTGTTTTTCCTTCCTCATCAAGGTAAAGATTCCAGGTTGCTCCGCGACTGACGGAAATTCGGCCGGAAAAAGAAAATGAATCCGCTTGATGGAGATCAGCTGTAATAGTTTCCCCATCCCAAGTTAAGCCGTTTACATTGGTAATTGCCTTTTCGCTGGATTTTTTTGGTAAACATGAAATTAATAACATTAGGACGAGAACAATTGTAAAACAAAACTTTATCTTCCTCATAATTACCTCTTCTCTTTGCACCATTTTACCATAAAACAAAACCCCATGCAATCAAAAACACCCTGTCAAAACAAGGTGCGAATTACATTAATATGTTATTTTATTTTATTTCTTCAATAAATAATCATTTACCGGTTTACTGACAGCAAAGGATAGCACGAAAGATACAAATGCTTCTGGCAACCCGTTTGTTGCAAAAATAAACAAAATAGCTAATAATAAACCTTTTAATGAATAAGCGTCTCCTTGAACCGTTTGAAAAAATTCCGGACCAAAGAAAACCATAATCCCAAGAAGCACCAAAACGGTATTGGTAAGGCTGCCGATTACGGCACTAATTCCGTATTGAAATACATCCAAAAACTTCTTTCCGGCAAATATTTTCTTAAATGCCTGGTGGGATAAACCGGTAAAAGTACCGGTTAAAATTCGCGGAACGAAGCAAATCACTAAACTAAAGATATTACCGGGTTCTGCGAACGGAGTGAAAACAAAGGCGGTTGGACCCGGTGGCATAAAAGTCCACACAATAAAACTGAATAACCCCGCAAAAAATCCCATCAAAGTACCGGCTTTTGTGCCAAGCAAAATGGCGGTGATAATCACAGGAATCATTGCTAGTGTCGCAACTAGCGGTCCAACGGGGATGGATCCCAAAAACGGTACAAAACATACTAAAGCTTCAATCGCAAGTAAAATCCCAAACTGGGCCATCCATAAAATTATATCACGACGTGAACGAGTATTTTTTCTCATGGAATAAAATCTCCTATTATTAAATTTTAATTTTTATTTTTTGAGGTTATTAATCCGAAAATTCGAATTCATATTCGAAGATTCGGACAGTATCGCCATGTTGAACGCCTAAACGTCTTAATTCATCGTCAACACCTAAGCGGTGCAATTGGTAAGCAAAGCGCCGAACAGCTGAATCGTTTTGAAAATCCGTCCGTT
>DUPC01000035.1 GCA_012838545.1 Acholeplasmataceae bacterium | reverse complement strand
TTGTTTTTCTTTAATACTTTCATTACATTACATTACTCCTTTCTTTTTTGTATTAACTTGAGATGTCATATTTCCCTACAAACAATAAGCATCCTCTCCTTTTTACCGTTACGAATCATCACTTCGTAACCATTTTTGGATATTTTTCTAAATACACCGTCTCAATACATAATATACTCTCCTTGGAGTTAATCAAAAAACCTACTTCCAGGATTGCACTTTAATTATACGATAAGATATTTTATAACTACTACAATTGACTCCTACTAATATTAGTTGACTTTATCAACAAAAAGCGACTTTTTTTGACTAAGTGTAGTAGTTTATAAAGCGTTTTTTCATTTTTTATCAAAATTTTTAGAAAAAAATCTTTTTTTTTAGATTTTTCTACCTTTTTTTGGCAATCAATGAAAAAAAAGCAATATTGTTAATCTTGCCATTTGGACATGCTAAATAATTATATTCTTTAATTTAATTTATATGTCATTATCATTTAGATTCGTTTAAATAAAATTAAACCCAAATTTTTTTAGTTTTCGAAAAAATTGCTTATTTTTTAACCTAAAACATTTCAAGCAAGAAATTAAATTTCTCACAAATTTTTCCCAACCAACCTCCCCTTTAAACTACTACAAGGTTTTAAAAACTCTTTATTAACAGATTTTTTATCCATGTTCACTTTTTTTTTTATTTAAATGGCATTAACTCTTATTATCCAAAAGTCAACTCTTACACTTTAAACCGCTTCCCCATGGACAGGGGTCATTTGGACCAATTCTTTTGCTTTTTTAATTGGTATATTTATTTTGGGAAGGTATTCTTTTCTGACTCTACTTTTCCCCTTTTATACAATTCCTTAGGGGTATGCCCATTGTTTTCCCAAATCCGGAAATGATTATATGCTTCAAGGCTCATTTTATAAAATTCTTCAAACCGATCCGAATTATCAAAATAAAGATCATGGTTTTCCAAGATTTCCCCAATTTGGGTTGGATCATTGCCTCTGGTTAAGTAAACTTTTATCACAATTAGGACAATAAATACTTCTGGTTTTGGACCAAATGTTTTTAACAAGTAATCGAATGCTTTATCCCAACAATCATGATCGTCATACCATTCGTCCTCAGATTTGGCAAACTCTTCCTTGTCGGGTAAATATCTTGGTTTACCTTCTTGTTTGGCGATAATCGTTTTTAATTCGCTTAGGTCATCATAAATCATTATATGTATTAAATAATCTTTGGAGAAAGCATAAAGGCTTACCTTTAATATTTTTGGTAAAAGCAAGCTCTTTACCAGTTCCGCAGGAAAGGATTCCTCAAAATAATTATTTAATATTTTCACAAACTCAGATAACTTAATAACCTTATATAGATTAACTGACGCACTGGCAAAAGTATCCAAGGTTTCCCACCATTCGGCATAACCGTTGGGGCATCTTGCAACATCCTTAACGGAATTGTATTTTTTTTAAAATATTTCTTGATTGGTCATTTGGGCCATCGCCATAAACCTTCCCTTTTTATTCAATTTTGAAGAATTGTTTGCCTAATGCCTAAAGCAAAAGCCAGACGGTTCGGTCTGGCTTTGGTTTGGGTTTAATATTCAGTTAAATCTGTAATGATACCTTCCCTTTTTATTGCTTTTTTAAATGGTCGTTTTAACCTTTTTTGTGATTTTGCTTTAAAGTTGAAGGGAAATTTGAATAGAAATCCATCATAAATGATTCTATTGCCAAATGGCAACAATACGGTATCAACCATTACCGGCATACTTTCATTAAGGGTTGTGGAAATTGCCGTGGATAGACCCTTAACGCCATAGTAACCATCATCAAATTGAAACATTTTTACCATTAACGCAATCTCTTCTGTTTGTTGGTAAAGGACAAAAGTACCTTTTATCGAATTAAATTCCCAACCATGCAGGTGCTTTCTTTCTTCAAAAGATAAGGACGGTGTGTTATGGATAAATTCTCTGATAATGTCAGTATCTTCCCAAAGCTTATCTCTTACCTTCATTAATACCTTGGGATCATTGTCGGTAGGATTGGTTACATTGATTACTGAATCGGTTACCTTTAGTCTTCGATTGACAAAGTCAAGCAGTTGTAACCAAAGATTATAGAAAAAATCACTTTCTTCTTTGGTTAAATGGTTATCCTCGCTAAGTTCTACCAACATGCAACATCTTTGGTATTTGATGCCACTGCCACAGTGGCATTCTGTTTCGGGATCATACTCAACTGTTGCAAACAAATCCGAAATAACCGGTTCGCCGTTTTTTAAGATTTCCATCAATTCAAGCGAAGTATAACCTTTGTGTTCCCACATTCTACTGTTGTTCTTGGCTTTCACCAACATGTCAAAAAACTCAACCAACTCTTTTTCGTCATCAAACTTGATTCCGCTTTTTTCAATCGTTTCTTTTAACTCAAATAAGTCGAAACTGCCTAGCACGTAATTGCGGATATCAAAGAAAGCAGTGAAGGTTTCTTTGGTGTCACCGAATTTTCCAATCATAAATTGGAAAACAGTTTCCCAGTTATCCGCTTCTTCATATACCTCGTTCGTATAATTGGCAAAGGTGGCTCTTTCAGGAACATAGCGCGGTTTCATTCCTTGTTCTTCGATTAAATAATCAACCCATTCAAAATCATCCAGTATCACATAATGCACCAAATAGTCTTCATAAAAACCAAAGCGCCGATGCTTAAAAACAAAAGGCAAAAGGATTTTTTTAACCACTTCAGTGGTTAATTCCACCCTGAAGAATTTGTTGAAAATGATGGTAAAATCAAACAAACTAATAAGACCGTATAAATTCACCGCCGCAATCGCGTAGGTGTTAAGCTTTTTTCGCCATTTCAAATATCGTAAGGGACAACGAACCACTTCACTAGGCGAATTATATTTTTCGAATAAAGTTTTGTTGTCTTCTTTTTTCATCGTAATCATTCCTTTTCTAGTTTCTTTATTTTCTTATTACTTATTATACCATATTCGACCACTTAACCCTAAAAAAATGATATTTTTTCCAAAAATACCATTTTTCTCTAAAATTTATCCCTAAACAGCTTATCACTAAAAGGGTTTAACCTCTTCTATCCTTTTTAACATGCGTTTTGCAACATCCGTGCAAAAGTCATCCAAATACTCAAAGAGTTTGTCAACGAAACTGCTAGGAACACCATAATAAGCTCCGGCGATTGCTCCTGTGATTGCTCCCATCGTATCTGCATCCCCACCCAAAGATACGGTAAGTCTTATGGCATCCTCAAAGTCACTTGATTCCCAAAAGGCTTGAATGCTTTCGGGAACAGTCCGCTCGCATTCAATCGCAAAACCATAGGTTTGCCTAATCTCATCGCATGTTTTATTCAAGGAATAGTAATGTTTTTGAATATACTCCTTTATCGCTTCTTTGGATTTCCCCTGTAAAGCTAAATAAACGGCAGCAGCCGTAGCTTCGGCTCCTTTTAAGCCTTCCGGATGGTTGTGGGTAACTTCGGTGACTTTTCGGGCCAAATCAAGGCAATGTTCCAAACTACGCGCAAAATAAGCAACAGGACTGATGCGCATTGCGGAACCGTTACCGTAGCTATAGTAAGGGGGGGCAATTTTTTGGGTGCGATAAATTTTATCTACCCATGCTAGGAAACTGCCACCGTATCCCCCGGTAGGATTGGGATACCTTGCATAATAGCGCACGAATTCCCTAATGGTTTTTTTACCTAAATCATCATATACACCATTACATTTTTCCAATGCTTCATATACCGCAAACGTCAAGATTGAGTCATCGGTAATATCCGAATAAGCGGTAAACAAAGGGAAATCCTTGGTTTTGAGTTCCCTGTATTCATAAACCGAACCGATTAAATCCCCAATTATTGCCCCTATCATATCATCCACCTCATTTTTTATTATAGTTTCATTATACAGTAATTAAGTTTATTTTGCAATCATTATCTATGAAAAAGTGATTTGCTTAACCTAGGTAAAATTAACTACCCCTTATTGGTTTCCTTTACCACAAACAGTTATTTGAAAAAAAATTTTTATCGTTTTGGTAGGAAGTCTAACCTTTTTCCAAATCGTTTAACAAAATGAAGGAAAACGGCCTATTTTTTTAAAAATTACTCCCAAAAGGAAAACGGGTATTATGCTTTTTGGCATTTTACCCGTTTTGTTAATGGTGATATGTTTTTTATCCTTTTTGGCAATTGCTATAACAATTGGCTTAATTTAGTTCCGTTATTTGATCCCTTACCGTCAAGTACCATCTTGGAATGGAAGTTTGCGAACTGACCAAGCCCATCAAGTAGCCGCTGATTTGAACTTCCGAGTCGACATATTGATAGAGAATGTCGGTGGCATAAAGAAGTTCGATTTCTCGGGAACCAACGTATAGGTAGTAGTTGCTGCCAACTCGCTTGAGGGTTCCGGTTGTAGTGATGTATGTTCCTACCAGGGATAAATCGAAATAGTCTAACGCAAAGATTTCCTCAATGGTGTATGTGGTTGCAGGTGGAATGGTAACCGGATTATCCCGGGAAAGAATGACAATTTCGCTTGTATATTCGAAGTACGGATTTGCTTGAAAGGAACGATATACGTAAGAGCCATAAGCAACTACTTCGTCGCCAACTTCAAATGGCAGATTGTCGTAGTAAGTTCCGGAAGTATCAATCTTAAACATACCGGTTTCGTCTTTAATGATAATCCAACCGCTATTATCTTGTTGAACTTCTTGAACAATACCTTTTACGGTGTAGTATTCATTCTGTTTGGCACGATGCAAATCTTCGATTGTGATTATTTCCCTCGGTTTAAGGATTATATCAACCCTAATACTTGTGGTGATAGGATCCATTTCGTAATCTTCGTAAGTAATGGTGACATTATAGGATACGGTAACCGGTTCGGTTAACCACTTAATGTAATAACCGTAATTATCATAGTAGAAGTATTGTTCATCTTCAGGGTTAAGATATTCCCATATCAAGGAGCAAATATCGACATATTCTGGCAACCATGGACTTTCAAACGAATAGAAGGTCACATTATGGTATTCAAGGTTCAAATAATCCACTACCGCTGCCACTCTTTCGCTTGGCGTATATTCTGGTTCTTCGATTGCTTGATATGGGTCGCCGTAAACATCAAAGAGATATTTGCCTTTAATCGTTTTACCCGGGAACAAACTCCGAACCATGACTTCTTTACCGATGAGGTAGGATGGAAGATAACCGTTGCGAATCCCCATTTCGCTTGAGCGTCTAGCCTCAGGAAATAAGAATCTTAAGTAAACCCGTTCGCCCAAGTTTTCCAGATAATAAAGTCCTGAATCGGCATCATGACCCAAGGTACCGCTAATTGAATGAATTTTGGTCAATATTTCCGAAAAATCTCTAGCATAAATTTCCTGAATGGTGATTGGTTGTGGTTCTGGATAATCCTCGTAGAAATAGCCTAGTTCTTGGTAGACGCTGGCATTTGTCCAAATGTTCGTCTTGCCGTCAACCGTAGCTCGGTAACCGGTGAACAAGTACTCAATTTCTTCATAATAGTCATAAGCATAAGGAACATTGGCAAGGAAATAAACTTTATCGTCAATTAAGAAGTAAAGACCGTCAGGAGCTCTATGAAACAACACTCCCTTTAAGAATAAGAGCTTAAAGCCGCCTGTTTCGTCAAAGATATCTTCATAAGTATTCAATTCCATAGCTTTTAGAATAATGGTTAAATTGAACTCATCATGCGCCTCGCCACAATTAATCGTTACCTTAAAGACGATTTCTACATCTTCTTCGACCCAATAGAAATTACCGGAATTGCTATAGCTATAGAAATCAATCGCTTCAGACCCACTGATGATATCAAAATAAACATCCGCCATCGAGTAGGCATATTGGTTGTAATCGAAATAAAGATAATCAATGTATTGATAAGTCGCTTGATCGTAGTTTTGGATTAACATGCCTTTTATCTTAGCTACAATTGCTTCTTCGTCATATTCTTGGGTAACAAGGGGAAGGCGAGAAATTTGAATCGTCCACACATCATTACCATAATAATATGGGTCAAGACCAAAGATTCTTCCCTTAACGGTGATTTCCATACCGACATAATTTGCGATTTCCGTATTAGGTATGTATTCGAAATTTTTCAAACGAATCCTATCAAATCCATCGGTGATATAGTATTCCGTATTATAGGAAGTTTCGTCCGTTTCGCTGTAAAGCAAGCCGGTAATTTCAACCGGTAAACCATAAACGGCATCGTCATACGGATCCAGGGAAACAATTTCCGCTAAAGTCCTCGGTTCAAAGATTACCTCAGGGGCAGTCGCTGCCTCAAAACTTTCATAACGGTTATAGAGCATTTCCAAACGTCCACGATGATTGTTTAACTGTCCCGTAAAGACTAATTTGCGATTGATAAAGTAATTGTAGTTGTAAAGGAAAGAAGTAGTCCGGACAAAGAGCATTCCGGTCTCGTCTTCTATTAAAACATAATTGGAATAAATTTCCATTACTTTTCCGACAACCTTTAAGGTTTCGCCATGGGAATTCTTAAACTCGGAAATTGTAACCGTTGGAGTATCAGTGGTTGAGCCGTAACTATCGACTTTTAAGGTTAACTGGACTTCTTCTTGGATTTCGCCCAAAGTAATTGTTGCTTCGAATTCAATTAGTGAATCTTCCTCAATTGGACTGAGATAACCGGTTTCGATATTGTAACAGTTAAACTCATCCTTAAGGATTTCGTAGGAAATCGTAATGTCGAATTGAGGGTAGGATGTTAAGAGGGTGAAATATGAATCGCTTGCTGACCAAGGCTCAAACCTATCTTCCAATAAAGCTTTGACATAAGCAATCTTGTCATCAGCCGAAAGGGTTGATTCGAAAATATCCCCCGGCATACCGGTGAACATCACATACCAAGTGTCATCCCAATAATAGAAATCGTCAAGGTAACCTTTAATTGTTACTATTTTTCCGTCATATTCTTTTAGTTCTGTCCAAGTGTATGAATCCGGTGTACTGACATAAATAAATTCTTCACCGAAGTATAAGCGGTCTCCGCTATCCATTTTTAATTCTCCGGTTACTTCCACATAATAGGAAATTAAATTTATGTCATATGCTTCGGTTTGCAAAAGATCTAACAAGGTCAGCGGAGAAAGCGGAATATCAACCGGATTATCCGTGGAGATTATTTCGAAACTGTGTTCATCTTCCTCAAAGTAAAGGGCAGCCATATAGTCTCTGGTGTCTTTTTGGGCAGTCAAACGAATATAATCGCCCCTCTGAACCGTATTTTCATACCATGTTACCCTGATTATACCGGTTTCATCCCTGAGGTAAAGCCAGTTAAACCACTTATATACAACCAGGCCTTTAACAGTTACGAGTTGGCCGTCATTAAGTTCTGGAAGTTCTTCGATTGAGAAGACTTCTTCTGGATAAAGAACTGTATTGATGGTGAAGTTGATATTGACTTCATTGTAACTGATGCTGATGTCGATGACAATCGGCGTCGGTTGTAAAACTTCAACAAAACAATTTTTCTCCAGGTCGTATTTATCTTCATAACCGCTAGCCATCTTCCAAGTGATTCTTCCGCCTAAAATCGGATGCGATTTTGGAAGGTCCATACTCGTAAAGGAATGGAAAGTATGTTCTTGGTAACGGGCAATGATTTCTTGTTGCAAAGCGGTCACAAGTTCAATATCCGTATAATCTGGGATTTGGAAGTCACCGCGATTAACGACGAAAGTCAAAACCCAGCAGTCATAATCGTAATAGAGATAACCCCTAATTATGACTTCCATATTATTGAATGGGAAGGTTTTATCAATCATTCCAAATTCATCCAATATAAATACTCTTGTATTGCCTACCTTAAGGGATGCGTTCAATTCCCCATAATAATCGTCATACTCGTACGAGAAAATACCTCTTAACTCGACATATTGTCCTTGATATAAATAATTATCATCTTCTTCGCGTTCGAGCAGCTCCGTTTCCGTTACTTTAACAGCAGCTGGCGGTTGTTTTTCGCTAGAAAGCAAACGAATCAATTCAAAGGAATAATAACCATAGTCCCAAAAATCAAATTTTATAATTACTTCCCAACCGATTTCCAACCCTTCACCTTCATCCCATAACACTAGGGTTCCGGTTTCGTCTTCTAATATGGTCATATAATCAAGATTATAAATAACAGTTGCCTTAAAGAAATAAACCCCTAATTCGGCAATTTGATAGAAATCATAGAACGAAATTATCGGATAAGGATTAACCGAAACAGTTAAAGTGAAACTATCCGTATATTCACCAACCGTCAATACAATGTCAAACAAAACATCATAAGCTTCTTCTGTATCCGCGAACACGCCGGTTTCTTCATCATAGAATAATTCGCTTTCCGGTTGTAAAGTAGCTTGGATTTCGCTCCAACCAAATAAATCGGCAGTCGGAAGATCAAAACTTTCCAGCGGATAATGAGGTTCGATTCCTAAGTTTTCCAGATAAGTTTTGATGTAGGCAGCTTTTTCTTCGTCGGTTAAAGGAATTAGTTCCAAATCGCCGTCATCAAGCGCTAATGTCCACCCAAGGGAATCATCATATTGGCTTAAAACGAATTCCCCTTTGTGCAAGTTGTTTACTTCAAACATAATAGCAAAACGATCATAGCTTGGATGGAAAATCGGCACTTGTTTAAAGTTATTTGGATTTACCAAGTAAAGCTGACCTTCGACATTGGTCAAGACTCCGGTTAAGACGACATGTTTGCCGAAGTTCTCGTCCAACGGATAAAGAGTCTCTAAATCAGCAAAGGTTAATTCGACTGGCTCGGTAACCGGGGCATCGCTGGATAGAACTTCCACATTAGAAATACCCACAAGCATCGGCGCTTCGTTCCACCGTTCGAAATAACCGGTAACCATGACTTCATCGCCGATATTCACCGTTTCTTGATCCGCTAAACAGAAAATTTGGTTTTTCGCATCCTTGATATAGAATCCCACATATGGGTTTACGACTTTTGCATAAACAATGCCTTTGATGGAAACATTAGCTCCTTGACCTTGTTCCAAGGCATAGGCAATTGTCGATTCTTCCGCACTCTCCACCCATTTGGCATACAAAGTGATTCCGCCTAAAGGCATCAAATTGCTGGTAAACTCGAGCGTTCTTGCTTCATCCTCGTACCAACCGTCAAATCGATAGCCCTCCTTGACCGGAATCGGCAAATCAAGCCATGATTCAAACGGGGCGATTAACGGTTCGAGAGTAACGTCTTCAAAACCGGTAACAAATTCGATAGTATAATCAATCGGTATCCACAAAGCGTATAGAGTGATGTTTGATACAGGAAAAATAAATTCCGTGAATTTATTGTCAAAATAAATATCAGTATACCAACCGTCGAAAGTATAACCGTCTTTGGTTGGCGTTATTTCGGTTAAAGTATCTCCGACATTACCGGTAATCACGGTATTATCCGAACCGTCCAGGTAAACGAAAGTAACCGTTACGACATTTGGTTCCCATTTGGCATATAGGGTAATGTCTTCCGCCGGCATGACGGTAAATTCATATGGAATGGTTGTTTCTTCATCGAGATACCAACCCTTAAAGGTATAACCTTGACGGATTGGATCGGTCGGAGGGTTAATCGGCGTGCCGTATTCGGCGGTTATTTCCGTAACCCCGATTTCTGCATAACTCACAAAGGTAATCTTATAAAGTCTAACCTGATATTTGGCATAAAGCGTTGCGCCCCCCAGCGGCATGGCGGTAAATTCGAACGCTTCGGTAGCTTCTAAAGAAACAAACCAGCCAAGGAAAACATAGCCTTCTTTTGTCGGTTCCGTCGGTGCATTAATCGGTGCATCGAATTTAGCACTAATGGCTGGGATGTCAAGCGGTGTACCGTCGGTATCCTTGAAAGTGATTTGGTAAACATTGCGTTTGTAATAGACTTTTAAGACCAATGCATCATTTTCTAAGGTAATACCGGAATGCTTGCTATCCGGATGTTCGCTATTGACGCTAAAGCCTAAATAAGTCTTCATTACCGCTTCTACTTCATGGTCAATTAGTTCGCTAAAACTTTCGGTGGTAATTAAAGAATAGTCATCGTCAAGCGCATTTTCGTGATAATGCTCGACTTTGTAATTGACATACACGGCTTCCCATTGTGCTTCAATCGATTGATTGTACCCCGGCATCGTTTCTGGGAATAAGGAACTCCAACCGGTAAAGCGATAACCTTTCTTGGTGAAACTTGGCGGAATAATAGTAGCCCCAAATTTTGCGGTGAGGGTTACGACATCATTGCCGGCTTCGTCAACACCGCCATCGCCGTAAACGGTTAAGGTGTAAGTGTTTCTGAGATAATAGACGCTTAGAACCAAACTGCCGTCACCTTTGACGGTTCCGCTAAATACCCGATTGGGATGGTCGGTTATTTCCGCATAAGTATTCGGCAAAAGGCTTGCTTCAACAACAGTTCCGGTATAATCATATTTATTATCAGATCTAACTACTTCAAACAAACCTTCGATTTCCGGATGTTCCGCATAATGCAACACAGTATACGCTACCCATTTGGGCTCCCATTTGGCATAAAGGGTAATGCTTTCTTCAGGCATTAGAGCATCTTCAAACTTGGTTGCATGGTTTTCATCCAAGAACCATCCGGCAAAATCATACCCTACATATTGTGGTGCCGGAAGATTGATTTCTTCCCCTGGATAGGCGGTTATTGGATCTACAGCCAAATCTTCAAAACCAGTTACGAATGTAATCGTATTTGGTTCCAAAGCCCATTTGGCATATAGATGCGCTCCGCCTAAAGGCATGGTGGCAGAAGTAAAGCTTTGGGTAAAGCCCTCATCCAAGAACCAACCGACAAATACAAAACCTTCTTTTTCCGGTGTTGGAAGTTGAATGCTCATACCGTATCCGGTGCTGATTGGTTCTACTAAACTTCCCCCTTGACTATCAAACGTAATGGTGTAAGTTATCGGAGTCCATTTCGCATATAAATGGATATCCTGTGCTGGCATGGTACTGAAAGTAAACTTGTTTGTTAAATTGGCATCGGTATACCAACCGTCAAAATCAAACCCTTCTTTTACCGGTGCATTAGGTTCAGTGATTGCATCGCCAAAAAGATGGATCGATTCCGGAATATCCGTTCCGCCATTCGAGTGGAAAATAAGTTTATAGGAAAGTTTTTCCCATTTGGCATAAACTTTCGCCCCATTCAAAGGCATGGTGGTAAATTCAAACAAGGTTGTGTATTCTTCATCCAGGAACCACCCGAGGAAGTTATATCCAACTTTTTCCGGTTGATTAGGTTCGGTAATCGGCGAACCGTATGCGGCGGTAATAGGATTAACCACACTTCCACCTTTACTGTCAAAAGTGATAGTAAAGGATTGAACCTCCCATTTGGCATAAAGATTTAAATCTCCCGCCGGCATGGTGGTAAATTCAAAAGCTTGGCTCAATTCCTCATCAAGATACCAACCGAAGAAATCATTTCCTTCTTTGGTCGGCGGAATCGGGGCTGAAATAGTCGAGCCATAAACATGTGTTTGTTCCGAGATTGCGGTTCCGCCATTGGTATTAAAGTAAATCGTATAAGAATTTACTTCCCATTTGGCATAAAGGGTAAATTTGAGTTTATCCGGAACATTGCCGACGATATTTGTTTCATAATTTAGATCTAAGAACCAACCTAAAAAAGTGTGACCCTCTTTGGTCGGTACCGGAAGATTGTTTACGTCAAAATCATCTTTATCGTTTATCGAAGCAACGAACGAACCCCCTTGGGAATCAAAAATAATTTCCACGCTTTTTTTACATGACGTTAATCCGAATAAACACAAGCATATTGCAAAAAACAGAAATATTTTTCTTATCATAATTTCCTCCCTTCATTTTTAAAAAAAACAAAAAAAGCAGCTTTTTTCTTTTTTCACATTCCCCCTATGGTAATTTTTGAATAAAGCTAAAAAACAATTTTTGTTTTAGAAAAGCCATTTATCAAAAAATGAATTCAGTTACTTAAAAATGTCTGTTATTAACAACTGATTTTTTAAAAAAGCAAGATACTGCTTCTGCTAAACATGGGCAAATAAACTAAAACAAAGACTTTTACCATTTGCTTAATTTTGTTTTTCTAAAAATAATCCCCCCCTTTTTCCAAAAAAAGCATTTAAACCCTATTCCTAAAAAAGGAAAAAAACCCTCATTTAAATCAATTTGGGTCATAAACATCTTGCAGTATTCTATTTTTGCTTCAACTAGATTATACCATAAAAAATACGTCAAGCAAGGAAATTTATAGGATTTTTTTTACTAACTCTAGGAAAAAATGGATTGTCTAAAACCTACGAAATCTGTTAGTATCAACCCATTAATTATTTGCTTATACGAGAGTGGGACAAGGTGTATCGCATCGCCTTGTTAAGTTGCTTATTGGAAAGTTTATTTATAAATAAAGGTAATTCTATTACTTTGGGCTTTACCAAAATAAAAAAAAAGACTATCCTATCTTTTTTTAAAAAAACATTTTACTATCCACTTAAATCCTGAACCATCCAAAACTTTTTTACTTCTAAAACAAATTTTATTAATTCTTAGGATTAGAATCTTCTAGGAATTTTTTTCCCAAAAACTACAAAAAAACTATAGTAACTGATAAAAAATGGGGTAAACTATTTGGGTAAAAAAGCAATAAAGTTGAATTACTTTTTAAACATGGTATAATGATATTGTAAGAAAAATTAAATAAGGAGGTAATAATGGAAAAAATCCCCAAAATGAATGAATATTTATCAAATTTAGCGGTATTAAATGTTAATCTCCATAACCTACATTGGAATGTTGTGGGTGTGCAATTTGTTCAACTTCATGAATTTACAGAACAACTTTATGATGAATTCTTTGAAAAATATGATTCAGTCGCAGAAATTTTAAAAATGCAAGGCGAAAAACCTTTGGTCAAATTAAGCGATTATCTCAAAAACGCATCAATCAAAGAATTGGATAAAGATGTCTTCAATACAAAAGAAGTTCTTCAAATTGTCTTAGACTATCTCAACCACATGAAAACCCTAGCCTTAGAGATTAGAGAACTAGCCGGTAAGGAAGATGACTTTGTAACCGCCAATGAATTTGAAGATCACATTGCTGAGTACAATAAACACATTTGGTTTGTAAAATCAATGTTGGCTTAAATATCATTCATAATTTAAAGCAAAAAAAAGCGAGCAAGTGTTTCGAAACATTTGCTCGTTTTTCTTTGTTAATTATTATAAGGCACAAAAATTATTTATTATCTATTTATATTTACCCTGGTACTTTTTTCGTTAAAAATGAGCTGGTTTTTATTACCTAATAAAAACCGAGATACTGATTAATTCAATCCTAACTCAAATAAATATTCGGTATCTGTTTCGCCAACCTTGACGAATCCTAAATTCTCATGCATTTTTTGCGAGATTTTATTTCCTTTGTAAATCGGGGAATTGGTTATTTTTTTATATCCTAACGTTTTTTAAACGCTCAATTACCGCTTTCATTACCAATGTTCCCATTCCTTTTCCCCTATATCGATCCCCCCCGATGGCGATGGGAGGATTTTCTGGTTTAATGGTGATGTCACCGATTGAAATAAAAACATCATTTTCCCGTACTTCAATAAAGTACAGTTCGCCATTCTCGTCTAACCACTCATACATTTCTTGAACATATTTTAAATCGAGGACTTTTCTATCATCAAGTATTCCTTCCGAATTAGGAAATACTTCGGGGTCTTGATACCAAGGAAGTCCAATTTCATAGTTACCGTCATATTTTCGCAATCTTACGGTGTCTGATAACATTATTATTTCTGGTTGCTCAACATTTGGAAAGGGCATAGGCCCCTCCTTTTTTGTTTTATATTATCCACCCTATATTTCACAATACTTTTTAAGCGAATATTATCTCCTCGCAAAGCTTTGCAAAATATTTTTGGGGATTTTGCATTGATTCTTCCTTTGAGGCAATTCTTCCCACAATGGAATAGATTCCCACAATGTTGGGATTGTTTAAATCACTCAAACTGATTTCACTTAGGGCACAAACACAAATTATTTTTTTACTGATTGCTCTTTTTGTAATACCTATTATGACTTTTCCTGCTAAGCTTTGCCTATCGATTTTGCCCTCTCCGGTAATTAAATAATCAAAATCTTTAATTAAATTTTCAAAATCGACCAAATCAAGAATGTAATCGATTCCGGAATGGAACTCAGCCTTAAATAAACTATGGAAAGCATATCCCACACCTCCCGCTGCTCCCGCACCGGGTTTGTCGCGAAATTGCTTTTTAAAATAGGTTTCCATAACAAGGGCATAGTTTTCCATCTTGGCCTCAAGAATAGGAAGGTCTTCCACACTAGCCCCTTTTTGTTTGGCGTAAACAAAGGAAGCTCCTTTTTCTTTTAAAAGGGGATTGGTAACATCGCTTAAAACAATAAACTCAACCCCTTTGATTGTTTCAAACAAAGCACTTGGATCAATTGATTGAACTAAATCGAGTTTTCCCCCGCACATGTTTTTAATAAGTTGCCGGTTTTTGTCATAAAACTTGCACCCCAAAGCTTCCAACATGCCGGAACCGCCATCATTGGTGGCACTGCCGCCTATGCCAACGGTTATTGATGGAATGCCTTGGGCAATAGCATGATGAATTGCTTGCCCTAGTCCATAGGTAGAAGTTATAAAGGGATTAAGCTCTTCTTTGACCAATAAATTAATCCCGCTGCATTTCGCCATTTCAATATAGGCTTCCCTTTTATTTTCATCCAACAGATAATAGGTTTCTGTTGCTCTTCCCAAAGGATCCAAAACCTTTATTTTAACCCTTTTGGTTTTAACAATATTCTCAATCGTATCCAAAAAGCCATCCCCGCCATCCGAAATCGGTAACCACTTCGCGTCAATTCCTTTTTTTGTAAAGACACTTGTGGCAATTTGCCCCAGCTGAACGGATGTGAGGGTTCCTTTAAAGGAGTCAATAATGGATAAAACTCTCATGTTTATCACCTAATTTTCCGTAATACCGAAAAATTATTTTACCTTATATTTCCAAAGGAAATCTTTTTCTTCTTTGGTAAAGCGATTGCTTTCCCGACATTTTTGAATCGCTTTGTTTTGGATCTTTTTATTAATAACATTATTCTCCATAAAGGCCAATGTTTCATCTTTATGTTTAATAATGCACTCGCACAACAACCATCCCGCCATCATAATGACATAATATTCCTTTTCATCTTGAAACGATTTAATCCGGTTAAAGATATGAGGAAGAAATTCTTTTTCATTTACACATTTGAAGAGAATAAAAAGACTTAGGCGTCTAACCATTACTCGTTTATCGGTATAAAATTTTTCCGACAAATCCAAATAATAGGCTTTTTCTTCCCTTAATAACGGGAAGTTTAGCAAATCGCAATGAGCCCAGCAGTTCATTTGGTCAAGATAAACATCAAAATAATGTTTAAATTCCGCCAGAGATTTCATCCGGGAAAGTATCATTCCAAAAAGGGCTATTGTTTCATAAAAATCAAAAATCTGTAAATCTAAAAATGATTGATAATTGCCTTTCATTATTTCCTTACAAATACCAACCTGCTCTTTGGTAGCAATCGCTAAAACAGGCGAGGGGGTTTGCAAAATGTTTTGCGACCAAGCAACTTTATGGGGATTTCCTTTGGCTTTGAGGAAATCTAAAAACGCCTGTTTATCTTCATCTAACCACTTTGTTCTATTTAAAATCATCGTTTATACCTTCCCTAATCACTAAATCATTACTTTAAAAAGAGCCTCAATATCTTTTTTGATTAAAGGCGACATTGTGTTTTTGTATTTTGACAAATCGATTTTGGCTAGTTCCTCTTTTATCAAATCGATTAAATCCGGTTTGAACAAAACCACTTCTTGAAGCGCCTTTAAGCATTGCCTAACTGCTATCGGCTTTTCATCATGCAACATGGTTTTTAGTTTATCCCAATTGTTTTTAATTTTGTTTTCCTCATCCCACCTACTCTGAGCACATGCCATACAAAACCCCCTGGTGCGGACATAGGAACTATCGTGATTTATTAACCCCACAAAATCATCGAATAGTGGGTAATAAAGGTCAGATTCGGCCGATTGGACAGCCATTTCTTGAAAAAGCTCATAAGCTTTTTTATCGTCTTTGTTTTGTAAACCCGTGATTACATCCATTATTGTTTCACCTTCTCAATGATAATTGTCTGTTTTTAGGGATATTTTAATTGCTTGATATCCATTAACTAATCAAGCGAAAAACTCAATTTATCTTTCGCTTCCGTAAAACAAAAAATCAAGCTTTTCAACATCCTTACTTTGAATGAATTTCCATACCAGATCATATTTGCTCATACTTTCTTTTCCTTTAGCAAATATCGATTACTTTACCACATTATATCAAATAACAAGACAATTTTTAGCAAATATTATAAGGATACTTGCAATTTTAGCTTTTTTCAAGATTTCCTGCATTTTTTACCCCAAGCCAATCAACCCAAATCCCTTTATTATTTAAAACTTTTTTTAAATAAGTTATGCTATAATAAACATTAGCAACAAGGGAGGGCAATATGTCAGAATTTGAAATCATTATCTTCATCATTTCCCTAATTTTATGTGGCTTCTATTTGGTTCAATGGTTCTACCCATTGTACTCAATATGGCCGCCATCAAGAGTATCATTTGCGCGGTTTGCTTTTTTTCTTATGCCTTTAATTGCCCTAATTATTTTTATCATTACGGTCAATTATCTGGCTTCTTTCGATGTTGTAAGTAATCCAATTTATCAAATGTTTTATATCGTGCTTGGGTATGCTTGGATTTTTATTTCCCTGATTTTGGTTTCCCTTTTCTTGGGGTTATCATGGAAAGACGATATCTTCCATCTTAACAACAAAGCGGCGCTTCCTACCATCTTCGGGGCTTATTTAGCGGTTAGTTTAATCTATGCCGGGGCCAATATTGGCGATGGACCGGGATGGTGGTGCGTAATCTTTGCTGGAGGAATGGGGTTAATCCTCTTCTTCGTCATAAACATCATTTTTCATAAACTTACTGGGGTTATCGAAAAAATAACCATTGACCGCGATATGAATGCGGGGATTAGGATGGGCTTCTTTCTCCTTGCAAGCGGAGTGATTCTTGGCAGAGCTTCCGGAGGGGATTGGATTTCTTTATCCCAAACCGTTATCGATTTTTGGGTAGCCTGGCCAATGCTACCCCTGATGTTGATTGCTTTAATAGTGGAAGGGAATTTGAAAAATAAAACAAAAGGCCCTTTGGGAATAAGCGTCTTTTGGGGAATCGTTTATTTGGCACTTGCCATCGTCGCTCTATTTTTTTTACCGTCACTACCCGAAAACCCCTTTTATTCAATCATTTTGAAAGGCTTTTAAAATGATAAAACTAGTCAAAATACCTGATGAAATCTACCCCACCTACCGAAGCGACGTTATCTTCAACGGTTATAAATGGGATCCTCAAGTTGGCGACCACAATACGATATCAAACTATGTTCTGGTAATGGATCAAAGAACGGCAGATTATTTGGATGAACAAGCGGAGAAACTATCCCAAGAAACCATGGAACTCGAGGAAGCCTTGCTTAAGCAACCGGATTTGATTAAAAAATTGGGACTGCCCCGAAAAATCGAAAAAGCCATGTTAAAGATTAATAACTATTCAAAAAAGGATAATATTCGTTTAATGCGTTTTGACTTTCATCCCACAACCAACGGTTGGATGATTTCCGAAGTAAACAGCGATGTTCCGGGTGGGTATGCAGAAGGGAGTATATTACCGGAAATTGCCTGCAAATACCTAACAAACGTCAAACCCCACTTTCATTTGGGAAACGAACTGTTAAAAGCGTTTATGCAAAAAGTTCCCGAAAATGGTCATATCGGCTTAGTTTATGCCACTTCCTATTCGGACGATTCTCAAGTTATGCAATTTTTCGGGGATTTACTGGATAAAAACAACCGCTTTGCGCACTATTTAGCGCCGGATCACTTAACCTGGAATGAACAAGGAGTATCAAGTATGCTTACTCCGAAAATTAAAATCGCTGCCATTTTGAGGTTTTTTCCCCTTGAATGGCTTACATCCCTTCCCCATAAAACCCATTGGCAAAATTATTTCCAAAAAACAATTACCAGTTGCAATCATCCGATTGCGATTCTTACCCAGTCCAAGCGGCTTCCTCTGATATGGGATAAATTAAACGTAAAGATTGACACTTGGAAGAAACTGCTTCCCAAAACTATTGACCCTAAACTCGTCAAAAACGTTAAAGGCAATTGGATCTATAAACCGGTGCTGGGCCGAGTGGGCGAAGCTATTTCCATCAAAAAAGCGCTAACCGAAAAAGAATTTCAAAAAATCCTCAAAGCGGTAAAAAAAGCTCCCAAGTATTGGGTGGCCCAAGAAATGTTTAAAAGCATGCCTTTAAAAACCGCAGAAAACGAAGAGATGCATTTATGCATTGGCGCATTTACCGTAAACGGTAAAAGAGCCGGTTTCTATGGTCGCATAAGTCCCTATCCAAGGATTGATGCCAACGCCAAAGATATTCCCATTTTAATTTTGAAGGAGTGACAATATATGGACCGTCGAATCGAAGCATTTGAAACATGGGCACCCTATGGGTTAAAATGGACCCAATGGGCAAAACCGGTTTTGTTTTCCACCCTTCCGGAAAAATCAGTCGTGCAAATGGATGAATTAAAAATTGAATGGACAGATCAATCAGAAAGAAACACGATGATTATTGTTGATACGGAAGGAAGAGAAAGCATAAGAGAAGGTTTGGCTTATGCTAAACTGGGCTATCGCCCCGTTCCTTTATACAATGGAGTGCGCGGCGATAAACATTATAATTTAATCGATGGGGAGGATTTGCAAAATTGTTTGTTTGCAGGAGCAAGAATTTTGAAAGAATTGGATATTCCCCCCGATGCTCCTCCGGTATTTCTACTTGATTCTAAAAGAATGCAATCAAAAACAAAAAAACGCGGCGTTTTCGATAATCGCTGGACCATCTTTCCTCAAGATATGCCTTCCAGCAACTTCTTAAAACAAAACCGCATCACCAAAATCATTGTGCATAGCAATCAAATCCAAAATGATTTGGCGCACATCCTCTACCGTTACCAAAAAGACGGTTTGCTGATTCTCCATAGTAAAAGCGCCAAACACCTTCCCGAAAGGGTTAAGATAAGAAAACCGTCAAGATTTAAGAATTTAGGATACCGCTTTTTAGTAATGTTAAAATTAAAACGCAATTCCACCGGCGGATTTGGTTCATTCATTCCCGAACAATCCGGCACCGGTTATTACGGAATCGGTTAATTAATAAAACTTGTTTTCGCTATTTGGAAACAAGTTTTTTTTCATTTGATTTAAAAAATTAAAGGAAAGAAGCAATTGATTCTAAATCCCCTCCCTGACTCCTACCTTTTTTTCAAATTTAACTCTATCCAAAATATTATATATTCCGTCTTTAAAACCCCCATCAGGAGTTGGTAATTTAATTAATTTGTATGGTTTGAACCCACATTTCTGCTGCAAGCGCATCGATGCGAAATTATCAATATAATGGCCCCAAAAGAAAAAAATCCAATTTTTCCACTTCAAATAAATAACGGATTACTTCTTTCACCGCGCTCGTTCATTAGACCCCTTTCCCAATAATCTTGGGAAAGCACAAAACCTAAAGCGCGTCCCCTTTTATCCCGAAATTCCCAAAACACAATTTCATTGGAGGTTTCTACCCCTAAAGAACCAATTGCTTTGCCTTCCTATTCTAGGGCAAAAGTTTATTTCCCTTCAATAAACTTTTCCAAAATGTACAAGGAATCTTCTTTGGTTTTGTGAGGAGTCCAACCTGCCATTTGACCGACTCCGTCAACCCTGGCATAGGCAAAAAAAATCAAGGTCTTCATATCTCCAAGGCCAAAGAATTAATCTTTCGGTTTTTAAGGTTACATTGGCTATGTCAATCGGTTTATTCATGTTCTCACTTCGCTTAATTTTTTTTTTTTAATATTGTAAATTATACCATAAATCACGAAAAAGAATAAAAATAAAAGAAAATCCCTAAAAAGTAGGGATTACATAATCAATGTTTGTTTCTATGGTTGGTTTAAATAACCTATTCGCTTCTAATAAGAATTAGCGGTTCGTCAACGGTTATTTCAGTCTCGTCAATTTCTTGACCGGTTAAAACATTTTTGCCTTTCACTTGGGTTTCAACCGCTTGCGGGGTTTTGCCTAAGTTAAAAATACCAGTAACGGTGCGTTTGCCACCAAGCTGTTTGTATTCGATTTTTATGACATCATTGCCTAGAACTTCAATATTCATCGGATCATTGATATAACCGGTTGCTTTTTTGAATTTGGATAAAGTTTTGATTAAACTCGTTAGGTTTGCTTCATCATTGGTATTCCAATCAACTTCATCAATTTCAAATAGATTTGGATGATGGGCAATGCCTAATTCTTGACCGTTGAAAAGGAAAACACTTCCCCGAAGCAAAAAAAGCATGGCATTAAAGTTTCTTAATTGGGTATTTGTTGTCGCATAGGAAGCAATCCGTTTAAAATCGTGATTTTCCAAGTAACGGTATTTAACATAATTTTTCGGATAAATCATCTCTTGGTCAAGAAGATTATCAACCCAAGTTTGCAATGGCTCTTTTCCCAACAAATAATTTTCAAAATGGTCAAAAATATCGTAATCATAACAAATATCGAAAACTTGATAGATTTCTCCGTCGCTTGATGCTTCATAGCCTAAATCACGAAGATATTTAATAAAACTGCGATGCACGCTTTCGGCTACCCAAAGCAAATTAGGGTTAAGGATTGATAATTCTTTTCGGGCTCTTGCCCAAAATTCCAGCGGAATCAAAGGCGCGACATCGCATCTAAACCCATCAATACCTTGTTTTACCCAATAGGTTAAAACATTGAGCAGTTCGTCTTGAAGTTCTTGATTACCCTCAATCTTCAAATCGGCGATATCCCACCAATCGCCTACACGGTTTTGGAAATTACCTAAATCATCCTGATAATACCAATCCGGATGCGTTTTAGTGTAATTCGCATCGTGCGAAGTATGGTTAAAGACAATATCCATGAGTACTTTCATTCCTAAGCGATGGGCTTCTTCTAAAAAAGTTTTAAAATCTTCTAGGTTGCCATTTAGAGAATCGACGCTATAATAATCTTTTATTGAATAAGGGCTTCCGACAGTACCCTTACGCCGAAACACTCCAATAGGGTGAAACGGAACTAATTGAATACAATCGGTTCCCAGGGATTTTACATATGGTAATTTGGGAATCGCACCTTTAAAATCATGGGGCGAAGAAAACTGACGAATAAAGATTTGGTAAAATTGCCAGTTCCGTAAATTTACAGGAGTTTCTTTTGCCATTTTTACACCTCTATTTATTAATGTTTTGTTCTATTGTTTCGCGCTTTAAGGAAAAATAAAGTTCAATGCTTAAATTGACATCCGTACGGTTTATTTGGTTGCTTTCCGTCAAAGAGAAAGCGATATAGGACGATTTCACCTTTTTGATATCGGGAACAACCTTATTTTGATAAAGCGCTTTGGCTTTCTCATAATACGGTAAAAAGTCTGCCAGCGTAAATTGAGCGGTTTGAACGATTTCTATTAATCGGTTGAGATACCCTCTATTCCAAACCGAATTTGGATTCAACAAAACCTGTTTATAAAGCGGATTTATCTGCTGAGTGCCGTTTTGCATCGTATTGGCAAGCGAATTTGGTTCCATTTTTGTCATGGCGTCACCATTTGGGTTCCAATCTTTGGTAATTCCCAAAATCCGATCGTAATCATAAGGGATGATTATCGCTTTATGGGTTGAACCCATAAAATACAGATAATAATTGTTGTAATGATTGCGAATGTCATCAGGATTGCCGACCAAATAATTAACTGCTTCAAACATGGTCCAGTAATTCATATCCAAAATATCCCCAACAACCACATCCAAGTCTTTAACAGACGTATTGTTTAAACGGTCCAAGAGATTCAACATATCCTGATGATTGCTTTTCTTTTTGTTGGTCTTTAAGTCGTAGTTAGGAAAATAAGCAATCATTTCATCTTCGACGCCAACTTCATTAGGGTTTTGAAGAGGGGTAAAATCCCCGCCTTTATAGTTGTTCCATCCAACTTTATATAGATCGCCGCCCCAATCTTTTTCCGGTAAGTAACGTTCAATAAATTCTTTATCAATCGGTTCCAATACTTCATACAAACCGAGACTTGAACCCTTTACTTTAACCGTGGCAAGCGTAACATGAGGAGCAAGCAAGCCATTCTCGCGAAATTTGTCAAAAGCATAGATTTGTCTGACATGGGTTGCGTCATAGTTCTTGTTCCACTTTAGGTCAAAAGCTTTCATGCCCAAAAAGGTGCGTTTTTTCCGTTGTTCTCTTTGGGAAGAATCAGTCCAAATTTTTGGTTGGTCGTATTCGTCTTCATCATCAAAGGTTTCCTGGAAAGATAATTTGAAATGAATCAAATTATATATTCCTTCTTTTTTACTGAAGAAATCCCTCCTGGAGGTATTTCCTTTCATGCGGATTCCCACTTCTTTGATGGTAACCGTTTCTTCGCCATAAGTAATCACTAAATCGCACATCCGATAAATCGGCGATTTGGAACCGAAAGCGGAAAAATCGTAATAATCCTGGTTGATTTTTTCCAACTCATCGTCGGAGATGATGATATCAATAGTCAATGGTTTTTCCAAACTAAAAAAATCTTCCAAAGAATAATTGGTTTCGATGATTTCATCTGTGGGATCGTCAACAATTTGAGGATTGTTGTTTACACAGGAACTTAAAAACAAACTAACGAACAATAAACAAAGAATTAAGCTTTTTTTCATTACCTCTCCTTTTAGTATCTTGCCCGGCGATAAGTCTTGCACCAAGAATAGATTTTTTGGTGAAGTTCTTCGGTAAGGACATCGCTCTTAATTCGCCAAACCCAGTTTCCGCCCAGGGTGGAAGGAACATTGATGCGTCCTTCATCGCCTTGTTCCAGGTAGTCTTGAAGCGGAATAACCGCCACTTTGCACACCGAGGCTAGACATACTTTAATCATTTTTTCTGCGACTTTTTCGTCATCCTCAAAGTCCAAATAAGCTTTAACAAAAGCTTTTTCCGCTTCGTTTAAGATTTTAAACCAAGAACGCACCGTCATATTGTCATGGGTACCAGTATAAACGAAACTGTTTCGTTTATAGTTATGAGGCAAATATTCGCTGTCATTGTAAGGATCAAAACCAAATTGCAGGATTTTCATGCCCGGATACCCCGTATCCGCAAGCAACTGGTATACTTCCGGGGTCAAGAACCCTAAGTCCTCCGCAATAATCCTTACATCCCCCAAAACATCTTTTACTCTTTGGAATAACTTCATGCCGGGGCCTTTTACCCATCTGCCGAATTCGGCGGTTGGATGTCCGTAAGGAATAGCGTAATAAGCTTCAAACCCCCGGAAATGGTCAATCCGCACGACGTCATAGAGTTTAAACGATTCCTTGATGCGTTCAATCCACCAACCAAAACCCTCTTTTTCCATTTTCTCATAATTATAGATTGGGTTTCCCCAAAGCTGGCCGGTGATGGCAAAAGCATCGGGCGGACAACCCGCTACGTCAATCGGATCCAAGTTTTCGTCCAATTGCCAGTCGAGAGGATTTGACCAAACGTCGCTACTGTCCTGAGCTACATAAATCGGAATATCCCCGATGATTTCAATGCCCTTTTGATTAGCATAATTTTTTAAGGCTAACCATTGCTTAAAGAAATAATATTGAACAAACTTCCAAAAACCGATGTCCGATTGATGTGTCTCGATAAACTCCTCCAAAGCTTCGCGATTGCGTTTTTTATACTTTTCCTCCCAAAGCCACCAACTTTGGTCGTTGTGAAGGCCTTTGATACTCATAAAGAGTGCATAATCGTCCAACCACTTTTTATTATCTTCTATAAACTTTTCAAAGTCCGACTCTTTTGGGGGGTTAAAACGCGAATAGGCAAGACGCAAAACTTTGAAACGGTTAAAATACTGGTACTCATAATCCACGAGTTCGGGATTAGGTGTTTCCAAATGACGATATTCGTTTTGTTTTAAAAGCCCTTCTTTCGCCAATAGGTCCAAATCGATGAAATATGGATTTCCTGCGAAGGCCGAAAATGTTTGGTAAGGCGAATCACCGTAAGACGTCGGACCGAGCGGCAAGACTTGCCAATAAGATTGGCCGGCTTTTTTCAAAAAATCAACAAATTCAAAAGCTTCTTTGCCCAAAGTACCGATTCCATAAGGACTCGGCAAACTGCTAATCGGTAAAAGGATTCCGCTTGCTCTCATTTATATTTCCTCCTTAATTTCCAAGACATAAGCTTCGTAAGGTTCCAAAACCATTTTTTTATTGATATTGATTTGTTTATCCATGGTTCCCAAGACGCGCTCTTCCAAAGTGTAAGGGAGCTTGTCCACTGTTGCTGCTTCTTTTGTGAGATTGCATAAGACAAGCAAATTACGACCCTCAAAGCGTCTAAGATAGGCATAAATTTGGTTATGTTCTTTTTCGATAAGTTCATAACTACCATAGATAATTATATTACGAAATGGCGATTTTGTCCGAATTTCAATAATTTTTCGGTAAAAATTAAGGATTGAATTAGGATCTTTTATTTGGCTTTCCACATTGATGGTTCGGTAGTTTTCATTGATTAAATTCCAGGGGGTCCCTTTCGTAAATCCGCCATGCAAACCATCATTCCATTGCATCAGCGTCCTGGCATTATCTCTGGTGGATAGCGACGCATGAGCAATGTAAGCCTCAGGATCAGTTCCATTTTGGATATTAAGATAATATTGGGTGATAAAAGAAACATCTTGGAAATCGGCAATTGATTTAAAATGAGGATTGGTCATCCCGATTTCTTCACCATTATAGATAAAAGGCGTACCCCACATAAAATAGAGGGCGACTGCCAAAGCTTTGGCACTTCGGTCGTGTAAAGGCCCTTCATCGTCGCCGTAATGGGTAACCACGCGAGGTTGATCGTGATTCAACCAGTAAATAGCATTCCAAGCTTTACCGAAAAGACCTGTTTGCCATTTATCGAACATTTCTTTTAAATGAGGAACATTGATTTTTAACTCCGTGCGATCTTTGGCGCTCCAGGAGTTATTGCACCAATTGTGGTCAAAATTGAAAACCATGTCTAATTCCTCTTCTTCGGGAGCGGAATACTTTAAGGCATCTTCTACCAAGGCTCCTCCGCCAACTTCCCCCACAACCATCAAGTCATAACCCGAAAAAGCTTTCTTTCGCATCATTTTCAGATACTCATGAAGTTTGGGAAGATTGGAAAATCTGCCCCAATCCGGGGTATATCGATAATTGGTGGGCATGTCGGAATCCACAAACGGAGCTTTCGCCAAATGCGCCACCGCATCCACCCGAAAACCGTCCACGCCAAGGTCCAACCAGTATTTGGCCACCTTAACCATTTCCTCTTG
This sequence comes from Acholeplasmataceae bacterium, assembly GCA_012838545.1. Classification (GTDB taxonomy): domain Bacteria; phylum Bacillota_I; class Bacilli_A; order ML615J-28; family CAG-313; genus UBA1427. The sequence goes on along the minus strand of DUPC01000035.1, from coordinate 34,926 downwards.
TACTTGATGGTTTTCCCAATTTAAATCGGGCATTTTTTTTGAAAAGATTTTCATGTAATATTCATCGGTTTGTTCATCGTATTCCCAACAACCGCCCCCAAAAAAGGAAGCCCAGTTAGTCGGTTCTTTACGGTTTCCCAGTTCATCATAACGGGGAGGACGCCAAATGTAATAATCCCGGTAGGGATTATCCTTGCTTTTCCGGCTTTCGATAAACCACGAATGTTCATCGGATGTATGGTTTAGGATTAGGTCTATGATAACCCTAATCCCCCGTTTATGTGCTTCTTCCACAAGCACTTTAAAGTCCTCAAGGGTTCCGTAAGTCTTATCCACCGCATAAAAATCCATCACATCATAACCGTTGTCGTCCATGGGAGATTTGTAAAACGGACAAATCCAGATTAGGTTAACCCCCAAATAGGATAGATAAGGAAGTTTCTCGGTAATCCCTTGCAAATCCCCGATTCCGTCATTATTGGCATCATAGAAACTGCGAATGTAAATCTGATAGCCAAAGGCTTCTTTCCACCACTTATTGTTGTTCATTGTACCATCCTCTTGAAAATAGATATGGCAAATATTTGCCATATCCATTGCTTTTCTATTAACCTTTGGTTGCGCCAGCGGTAATTCCCTGAATGAGGAACCGTTGGAAGAGCATGTATACGACTGTAATCGGCAAGGCTACGATAATGGCACCCGCCGCAAAAGTCGTATACTCGCTGTTGGTGCCGCTGATGAATTCAAACAAGCCCACCGCAAGCGTCCATTGCATCTTCGTGTATTCCGCAAGATTCATGCCCGCCGGAATATTGGCGTTGCGCGGAACGATATTCAATAGGAAGCTTGGCAAGATGTAATCCATCCATGGCGCCATAAATTGCGATACCGCAACAAAACTCAAAATCGGCACTGATAATGGCAAAATTATCTTAAAGAAAATCTGCGCTTTGTTGGCCCCATCGAGCATAGCTGACTCATCGAGGTCGCGCGGTATTTGTTGAAGGTACCCTTTGATTAGCCACAAATTGAACGGAACGCTTCCGCCCACATAAATGAAGGTTAAAGCAAGGGGTCTACCCACGAGGTTAAAGGTTTGATAAAGCGTGAAGAGCGCAACCATTCCCATGAAAGATGGGAAGACTTGCAATACCAAGATGGAAATAAGCCCTACCTTTTTGCCTTTGAACTTAAAGCGGGCAAAAATGTAAGCTGCGCCAGTTATAAAGAGCACGCCGAAGACCATGTTTAAGAGGGCAAGGTAGAAGGTATTCTTGTACCAATGGACAAACATCGTTTCGCTTTCGTCGAAAAGGACGCGATAATTATCCAAGGTCAAATTCCTTGGCCAGAAGGTCGTCGGAAGTCCGCTCTGTTTGGCAAAAGAGGAACCGACGATATAAATAATCGGTAACAATACCACGATGCCTAAGCCCACAAGTTCCGAAAAAAGCAAATATTTGACAAAGAGTGACTTAGAACCGTAAATTTTCTTAATGGTCGTAGATTGAACATTTTTGCGTTTAGGTTTTTTGGCATAACGGAGCAAACCGTAAATCGGGATTAATCCCCAAAAAGCGCCGTTTGTTTTGCCATAACCTTTCTTTTCCGCAAAATCCGCGGCTAACGCATCTTGGACAAAATAGGTTACAATCAAATAGAACCAACTTAACCAAACAAGAATTTTTGGCGGTCTAGTGCCAAAAATCCACTTATGGACGAAAACCACATATAAGGCCAAAAGAGCAATTATCCCAATAACTGCAACCTTAATCCAAATATTCAGATAATATCTTCGATCCCTTACGGTATCGTCTTCAAATATCCTTATCTCGGTTACGGTTGGCAAAGGACTTGCGTGTTTGTGTTTTTTCCGGTCATAGATTCTTTTCGCTAGCGTCAAGCCCGGAACAACAACTACACCGATGACAACGATAGAGATAATAAACCACATCGTCTAATCCTCCTTAAATGCTCTTGTCTGCGAATAGTTCCAAGCGGCGATGGAACCTACGACAATAAAGATCAAAATCGAAAAGACGCTCGCCATATTGTAAATTTTCTGATCGACCGTCAGGGTATACATCCAAGAAATCAAAATATCCGTGTCCCCCGCATACGCGGTCTGCAGTGATCCCGCATTGGCTCCTCCTTCGGTGATAAAGTAGATGACCCCGAAGTTGTTAAAGTTCCCCGAGAAACTCATGACAAGCAGCGGTGCCGTCGAATACATGACAAGCGGAAACGTGATGTAACGGAACCGTTGACCTTTGGTGGCACCGTCGATTTCCGCTGCCTCATAAAGGGTGCGGTCGATACCGACCATTACCCCGCTCATTAAGGCCATATAATATGGGAAACCAAGCCAGATATTTACCACAATCAAAGTCGAGCGCACAAACCATTTGTTGTGCGGATTATGGAACCACTGGATGTTTTCTTCACCCCAATAGAAGAGTTTCGAGAAAGCGGACGGATATTCAGTGATGTTTCGACCGAGCATTCCCAGTTGTTTCAATAAATCATATACACCAATCGATTCCAAAGTGGCATTCAGCACGCCCGTTTCGTTAAAAATCATATTGAAGACCATTTGGGAAATAATGGCCGGAACCGCCCACGGCAAGATGAGCAAGGTGCGCCAGAATTTCTTAAACGGAACATGATCGTTATTGATAATCAAAGCTTGGAAGAACCCCCCAAAGAAAACCGTAACGGTAGAGAATACCGCCCAAATGACGGTCCAAAGGAATACGCTCCAGAAGACTTTGCCGAACGGAATGGTGATATCGCCCACCTGGCCAAAGCTAAAGATATTGACGAAATTACTGAAGCCAACCCAGTCGAACAAACGGATGTTCGATTTGTAATTGGTGAAGGCCGCAAGGAAGCCGAATATTATCGGCATGATGGAAATAAAGGTGACAAGGAAAATCGCCGGGAATAAAATGATGTACTCAAACGACCGTTCGTATACTTCTTTAAAGTAGTGGCGATCGCTTGCGCGTTTTTTCGTTTTTGCTAAAGCAATTCCCGATAAATAAGCATCGCGAATGTTCCATACCATAATAATCATAAAGAACAAAAGCAACAAAGTGGAAATGATGCCGCGAATCATGAGATAAGCGGAATCATGACCTTTGACGGTGATTAATTCCATCCATTGGTTGGAACCGTTCGCTTTAAAGCCTAAAGCATGTTGGGCAATCAATTGGTGTTGGTCGTACTCCATGTTGTCAGTATCGCCCAAAGTAATTAAACTCCAAACGCCTTTGACAAAGAATCCCGCATGGTCAAAGTAAAAATTATCAAACCGTTTGATAAAATCTTCTTGCATTTCCGGATGTATTTTAAAGTAAATAGAAATCAGGAATTTAGTATAGTCATCCTTGGTAAATAGATTGCTGCCGGGTCCTGAATAAATTTTATCTTCAAAACACTTTTTGATAAATTCGGTGAACGGTGTCGTTTGATAACCTACCTGATAAGCTTCCGGATTAAACCATTCATAAACCCGTGTCTCGGTTTTGCCGTCTTTTTCAACATCGACTTTAAACAAACGGTATTTTACTTCTATTTTTTGGAAGTTTGACATCGTATTGAGGATGTCAATCTCGCCTAATTCATTAGGAAGTAAACTCCAATAGGTTTTATTGTTTTCCGTCTTAATTTTGTCAATGACTTCAACGTATAATTTATTATCCTTGTAATAAATTGCTTTGTTTTTTTGCAAATGCTCTACATCGTAAAATTCGTGTTCCGGTATTTTTTCGCTTTTGTCGATAGTTTCGAAGAAACGGGTTTCTCCGAAAATTCCTCCTTCCACAACTCTACGATAAACTTTATCGTTTTTATAATAGCGAACTTCGTTTCCGGTTTCTGTTTTAACAATTTCTGTGGTATAGCCGAATAGTTCTTCTTTGGTTAAGACGACACTTTTATCATCGTCTTTTATGTAATGTTCGACCGAAACTCCATCCACCCGTTCCACGACGCGGTGGTAGATGGCTCCGTCAAGCTTTGACTTAAAGAATTCATCGACCACGATGATTTCGTTTACTGTTTCGAGCGATATGTCACGGTCTTTTTGATATATAACATCCTCAGTTTTCGTTTGATTATCCTTATTGGAAACAATATCAAAGAAACGCGACGGATTATTTTCCGTTAAATCCCGGGCAATAAAAGTAATCAAATCATCTATCGTCAATTGCCCGGAATGGTCCGCTAAAAATGCGTCAAAAGCAGGATAGGATTTGGCAATCTTTTTTCCAGGTTGGTTGACATCGTCATCGTACCCAAAAATACCGTAAATTTCTTGGGCATCCGGATTTCCGATTGCGTCGTAATAATGAGGAAGTATTTTATTCTTTACAATGTTATCCGTAAACATTTCGCCGTCGATTTTGTCCGTGAAAGCATCATAAGGCTCAAAATACCGGCTGGTAGTTAGTTCAATTCCGAGTAGGCACCCAAAGAAGAGAAAGAAGAAAAGAGCTTTGCGAAACTGGCGGTTAAACACCTGACCCAGTCCCCAAATTAGGCCGGAGGCAATCGCTTTTATGATTGGGATGATTTTTTGTTTAAATTTTAATTGGTTTTCCATCTAATTTCCTCCTTAAAAATTTAGGTGACCAATTGGTCACCTAAATCGTCGCATACTCTTGTTTAATCAGTCGCAAATCCCATGCGTGCCCGATAACTATTTTCTGCAGCTATGGCTTCTTCGGCTATGTCTTTCGAACTGTTCCAAATGTTGATAACCATGGTTTCAGCTGGTCCCCAGTAATAAGTTACCGCTGGAATGGTTGGCATCGGAATGGAAGTTTCTAATTGTTTTGTGATAGCACGGGCAAGATCATCGTCTGCTAAACCTTCGATTTGATCAAAATACGATGCTTTCAAAGCTGGTAAGTCGCCTTCTTCTTTGTAAAGAATTTCCGCAGCTTCCGGAGTTCCTAAGAATTCCATGAATTTAATTGCAGCTTCTTTATTGCGAGAATGCTTGTAAACAGCTAGCATTTGTGCACCAGCATACGTTCTGGTTGGGTTACCGTTTATAGTTGGTAATTGAGCTATGCCAAAGTTTACGCCAGCTTTTTTAAAGGTCGAAATAGCCCATGGTCCGGTTAAGACATATGGTTGTTTGCCTTCTTCGAATAGGTTTTGACCAGCAACAGAGTTATGGTTACCTGTTCCGGTGGCAATCGGTTTAATAGTGTCTCTTAAATATTTTAAAGCAGCTTCCAGGTTAGGATTGCTGAAACCTACAGCGCTGTCGTCATCGCCATTTTCGCCAAATGGACGCCAACCGAATGCGGAATAGACGAATTGATTGAAATAAGCGTCAGCCCAGTGCGATCCAGTTACAAAGTAGTAGTTGGAACTGTAAACCGGGTTGCCAGAACCGTCGTCTTCCGCAATCATGTATCTTCCGCCTGTTTTTCCTAAATTAGCCGAATCCATGTAGAATTGCGCTTCTTCGATTAATTGTTCCATGGTAGTTGGGAGTTCCCAATTGCCTTCGCCATGAATATTGTTGAGTAAGTCGATATTATAATATAAACCAACCGATTCAATGGAAATTGGCACCGCATACAATTGTGGTGTTCCCGAGCCAAATTCTTTGGTTTCAGGATCAAAGGCCACGGTAGCAATATCAAGCGCAATCGGAAGAATCGATTCTTCAAGCGTTGCTTTTAAAGTTGATGGTAATGGATAGACTAGATCTTCCAAAATAGCTTGTGCCATATGGTCATGTGGGAATTGGAAGATATCGGCACCGTTATCCGATTGCCCGTAAGTCTTTAATCTTTCCCGAGCATCAACGGTTGATTGATGCATGAATTCAACAACAATATTAGGGTTTTTTCCGGTAAAGGCAGCGGCTAATGCTTCCATATAGTTATTGTCGTCATCATCCAACCAAATAACTAATTTGGTCTTTTTGCCAAAGGTATCACTGAAGTCAATTACTTCACCTTTTGAACCAACACAGCCTACCAAAATAAAGATAAAACTAAAAACTAATAAAATGCTTACATATTTTTTCATCATTCGTTACCTCCTACGCATTTCTCTTTCTCAGTACGAAGGCTAACACAGAAACAATAGCAAGTAAATTGAGGATGTAGATAGCAGAAGCAGATGAACAATCAGAAGATGAGCCTTCTACAACTTGGACTACGAAGGAAATTTGGGTTTCGTTGCCCCAGTTATCAATGGCTGTTAATTTGATGGTGTATTCGCCAACTTCGTCGGTATTGAGGATACCTTCGCCTTCTTTTACATAAACATACTTGCTAACGTCGCCATCACGAACATCCATTGCGCGGTAACTTGGGAATAAAGCTTGGTCCCATTTAGAACCTTGGGTAATCTTAATCAAACCGTCAAAGGTAATGTCCGCAAATGTTAGATTTGGTGCTTGACGGTCGAGGTCAATTTCAATAGAAGCATCATAATCTTCATTTTCAAAAGTAATGATATAGCGTTTCGTATTATCTAGAGTAGCTCCTTCCGCAAGTTGAACAACAAATTCTTTTACGGAAGTTGTCGAAGGAGATTGATTGTAGTCGATGCGTTCAATGGTAAGCGGATTTCCTTTAGGTGTCAATACGCCGTCTACTTCTTCGGCTTCGTACACTTTGAAGAAAGCTTTGACATCAAGCGGAATAGGAAGTTTCGTTGTTTCATCTAAAACAGGTTTGCCTTCTTCGTCAAGTTGTACGGTAGGAACCGCTAGCGAGAACTTGACAATAACCGATTTTGGATTTGGTGCATATGTTCCATTTAGGCCTTTATCGCCAATGCTTATAGGTACAAATCCAAAAGTGAAAGCTGCTTCGCGGAAATCTTCAGCCGCATTTTCCCCGACAAAATATTGTCCGCCGATAACGTATAATTGAACAACTTCGCCTGCTTCATAATCTTGGAAAATCATAACGTCGGCGCCGCCGGATTTCTTATCGTCGCCTGCATGAACAATTAAACCGGCATTTGAGCCTGGTGTTAAGTAAAGCATGGCAACTTTTCCGTCAACATCTGCATCCGACTTAAAGCCATTTTTCATTTCATATGGTTTGTCCCAAGTGATGGCATCAAGACTAAAGTCTGGATCGCCATAAGCGCCAACCCAGCCTTCCCAAAGGTGCAAGCCGAGGTTTTCTTCATAAGCGCCGGTAGGGTCATAATAAGCTACTAAAACATTAACAACATCAGGACGAGCAATGAAGAACTGATCGGTGCCTTGGAAATAGTAAACATGCATGGTCATTTCGGTTTGATTAGTAGCCCAATTATCCTTAATCGCTTTTAGAGGAACAAATAAATCTTGGGAGTATTCTTTATGATCCCATTGTGTTCCGCTATCCATACCCTTCTTGAGAAGGATTAAACCGATTTGATCTTGCGAATCCGAGCCAATAGGAATTTCCCAATATGCGCCAAAGGGATCAACTCCGTCAGCTCTTCTTGGATAAGATTGGGTTTCAATTGAACCGAAATTCCAAGAATGCGCGCCAGAATCATCATATTCACCAAGGAAGTTTTGGTAGTGAACAACCACGGTACCAATTTTCGAAACCGGGTCATCGGTTGGAATTGCTGCCCATTTTTCAACGGTTAAGTTGAAGACATTTGGTTCGGTAGCCGACAAAGTGAACTCACGATCTGGAACGTCCTCATCATCAGCTGTTTTTTCAACAAAAGACCAATCGTCGCCAATGACAAACTTAAACTTAATTGTTGGGTCAGTCAAAGTAATTGTTTTGGTAATTGAGTATAAGTAATCATTTTCAGCGTCTTTTGTCAAAATCCAATCGGCATGACCTGGGGTCCAACCATTTACTGTTCCAACTAAGGCTACTTTGGCTTTGGCCACATTTGTTGGTGTATTTTCAGGAACAGTAACATTAACAGTAAATGTGTATTCCACTTCGCCTTCTGCATGAACATAATCAGTTTGTTTAAACGAACCAATCATGAATACTGACAAGAAAACAAGCAATAACACATAAAATGGTTTTTTCATTTTTATCCTCTCTTTCTTTCAATTTACGCATCTTTTTGTATGCGTTTACATCCATTATTATACAATAAAAATCGTTTTCACGCAACTAATTAGTATTAAGACTTCGTTAATTTTGTAAATTTCTTCAAAAAAAAGTTAAGAAAAAACTCAATTTTTCTTAACTTTAAGCAAGAAAGGCGAAGGTAAACCAGTTTTGTTTTTTGATTATAACCAATGGTTAATGATCAATGTTTACGGCGAAGAACGTAAACGGATAAAGCTCCTAGCGACATCAAATTTAGGAAAATTACCGTCGCACCAAAACTGCAGCCTTTTTTAACCGGTGGTTCATCCCCTTGATTAGGATTGTAATCGGCATCTTGAAAGAAAATCTTAGTTTCGTATTGCCATACCGAAACCGTTTCTCCTGCACTAAAGGTCCGAATGACATCGGTTCCCACTTTGTTTTGCGCCCCCACCAAATACCATTTGCCGGTACCAGGAAGCACAATGTCTTCGTCAAAGGACGAATTGTGGACCACCAAAATCTTATCCCAGGAATCACCATTGGCATTGTTGTTTATCATGTAAGCAATTAATTTTGGTTGGTTTTGATAAACAAATTCCAAATTGGCGCTTACATCCCCAGCAGAAGTCATTCGGAAAGCCGGATGGGCTTTTCGAAGCGCGATTAAGCCTTTATAGTAATTGAAGACATCCAGGTTTTCTTGTTTGGCTTTCAAATCCCAACGGATTTGATTTACCGAATCTGGCGATTCATAACTGTTTTCGTCATATCCGCCGCCCTCTTTCGGTTTGGACCTAAGCATCTCCGCCCCTGCATGAATAAACGGAATGCCTTGGGAAGTTAAGACAAACGCACCTGCTTGTTCCGCCATGAAAGGAATTGAACTCTTTTGATTGGAAGCGGTGGACAAGCGCAATTTATCGTGGAGCGTGTTGTTATCGTGGGCGCTCACATAATTGATGGTTTTGCTTGGGGAAGTATGCCAAATTTTTTGATAACTTAAGTTTCCGGTAGCTAGCCCTGGATAAGCGATTCCCCCGACAATACCGTATTTAATGCGTTCAATATTGCGAGCGTTGGCGTTGCCTTGAACAAAACCGGTATCGGCTCCGTCAAACACCGATCCCCTTACGCCGTCCCTAAAATCATCATTGAATGCTGCAACATTTGGTATTTGTGCCAGGTTTTGTTTATCGGATGCTAAGTTGCCCGGTAAAGTGGATGTTCCGCCCATCCAAGGCTCGCCATAAACCAAGATTGTCGAATCGATTTTACGCAATTCCTGTTCGACCAGTTTCATGGTTTCAAGATCATGAAGAGCCATTAAGTCAAATCGGAAACCGGAAATATTATATTCGGTCGCCCAGAATTTTACCGAATCGACGATGAATTTACGCATCATAAACCGTTCGGAAGCTGTTTCGTTTCCGGTACCGGAACCGTTACTGAAAGCTCCGGCGGAAGTCATCCGGTGGTAATAGCCCGGTAAAATCAAATGGAAATTGGAATCGGCGCTTAAACCGGTGTGATTGTAAACGACGTCCATGACCAAACGGATATTGTTTTTAGTGAAAGCCGTTACGGCTTGTTTCATTTCGCGAATGCGAATGCTGCCGTCATAAGGATTGGCCGAATATGACCCCTCAAGAACATTAAAGTTAAGCGGCATATAGCCCCAGTTAAAAGCATTTTTGTAACCAGGGTTATTGACTTGGGATTCGTCAACAACGCCAAAATCAAAGAAAGGAAGGAGTTGAACATGGGTAACCCCAAGTTCTTTGATGTGGTCAAAACCGGTCGTTACGCCGTTGTATGTCGTGCCTTCTTCAATTAAGCCTAGGTATTTGCCGCGATTTACTTCTGAACCGTTCCAACTGGAATGGGTAGTTAAGTCGCGCACATGAAGTTCATAAATGATGGCATCGGTCGGATTGGTGATATTGTTTGCTCGCTTGCCATATTCAAATTCTAAGGGATTGACTTCGGAAAAATCGACCACCATGCCGCGAACACCGTTAACCCCTGCGGACTTGGCATACGGGTCAATCACTTCGTGGGTGGCGTTGCCGTTGGTAACCGAATAAGTATAGTACTTTCCATGAAGATTTTCATTGACGGTTGCCACCCAGGTGCCCTTAACGTCTTTGGTCATCGGGATTTGCTGGATTGGCGTATTAGAACCGCCCGGTAAACTTGCGGGTGTACCGGTACTATAAATATTGAGCGTAACGGAACTGGAAATCGGTGCCCAAAGACGGAAAGCAGTTTGATTATCCGTTACAATCGCCCCCAAATCGTCCCCCGCGTAACCGAAAGCTTCTTCAAATTCCGGCGAATCGTAAATACCGTCAAAAGTTACGGTATAAGGTTTTTCCTCACCGTCAAAGGTTGGAGTTAAAACGTAAGTTTTTGATAAATCCACATTTTTGGATAGAGTAATCGTTCCCACAAAACCATTTAAGCTTAACGTAAAGTCGAGCGGGATACCGTCTTCGGTTAAAACCAAATCTTCTTTGGTTAAACTTTTCGTGGTGTTGAAACGGATGGTTTGGGCCGTATTGAAATAAGCGGATAAAATTCGATGGGACTTGTCGGGACCGTTCGGATCATTTAACGAGGTGCCTATCCGCGTATCGTTTTGCACCAAATAAATATGATGTTCGCCGTTTTCGCTTGTGGCCGGAATAAAGAAATGGCGGTCAATGGAAATGTCTTTTTCCACCCATTCGCCCCGACGCACAATGATGCCAGCGGTGGAATTAGGGGTAATAGTGGTTTCGCTTAATTTAATAACCGAATATGCCCCAAAATCGTCTACCATAAAGGTCGTACCTTCCTTCGCTAACTGATAAGCGTAACCATCTCCGTTTACGGGCGCATATGGCCAAATCCAAAAGTTCCAGCCATTGTAATCGTTTTGATAGCGGTAATAGTGAACAACCAAAGTGTCGGTTGCCTTTTCTTCCGCACTAACCTGCAGCGCGGGAATAAAGGTAAATAAAAACAAAAAAAAGATAAAAAGAATTTTTTTCATTTTGTCCTCCTATTTTGGTAAATAAATTATAACATGAAGCGCTTAAATTTTCTTTAAAATTACTAATTTTCTATCAAACGCTTTTTAAAAAAATCGGACTATAAAACTTGGAAAATAAAGTATTGATAAGGGTTTAAAACCAGACTTTTTCCAAGCGATTCTTTCTTGTTTTCAATTAGATTTTTCACCGTTTTTTCGGCTAAACCACTAGGCAAATTGATTTCTTTATTATAGTTTCCTTTATGTAAAAGGAAGAATAGACTACCCTTTTGATAGATAATTGTATCCTCTAAAGCATAATGCCAAACCATGTCGACATCTTTCATTTCGGGATTTTCTTGGCGTAAAACAATCAATCTTTTAAAGAAAGCCAAAAGAGCCAAATCCTGTTCTTCCTCATTCCAAATCATGCAGCGGCGACAATCAGGATCATGACCGCCTTCCATTCCCACTTCGGTTCCGTAATAAAGGACGGGAGCACCGGACATGCTGAAGAGAAAGACAAACGATAATTTCACTAAATCTTTATTCATCCCCATGCGATTTAAAATACGCATGGTATCATGCGAGTCCAAAAGATTAAACAAATTCGGGGTTACGTGGGTAGGATAACGCACCAAAAGTTGACTGATTAAATCCTTAAAGTCGCTAGCATCGATGTGGAAATCCGTCTTGCTTTGGCCAAAAAACTGCCAGACAGGATAAGCCAACTCGTAATTCATAACCCCATCCAACTGATCTCCCATCAGCCATGCTGTGGAATCGTCCCAATTTTCGCCTAGGATATAGCTATCCGGATTGATGCTTTTAACCAAGGTACGAAATTTACGCCAAAAACTATGGCTCACTTCATTGCATACATCAAGCCGCCAACCATCGATATGGTAGTTTTCCATCCAATAGCGCACAACATTTAACAAATATTCTTCAATAATGGGATGCGATTGCTTTAATTTCGGCATAAAAGGCGTCATCGCAAAGGTGCGGAATTTTAACGGTTCATTATGGCTTCTTAGTAAAGGACGGCCCTCTTTATCCAAAGGAAAATTTATGAAATCTTCATCCTCGATATAAAAACAATCATAATAAAGCGAAGCTTTTTTGTTTTTTACCACATCCTGAAAAAAGGCAAAATCCCATCCACAGTGATTGAATACCGCATCCAATACCACTCTAATCCCCGCTTGGTGAGCGGTTTGCACAAGGTTATAAAAGTCTTCATTGGTACCGAATTGCGGATCGATTTTAAAGTAATCCTTGGTATCGTATTTGTGCGCACTATAGGCTTCAAACAAAGGTGTAAAGTAAATTCCGGTGATTCCCAGCTCTTTTAGATAAGGGATTTTCTCCGTAATTCCTTTAAGCGAACCACCAAAAAACTGGTCATTTGTAATCCCTTCGGATACCGAACCAAATGGTAAAAATCCTTCCCGGGGTTTTGAGCCGGGATAAAAACGGTCAGGAAATATTTCATACCAAACCGTGTCTTTCACCCAACTAGGGGCAACATAAACATCTTCTTCATTGATATAAGGATAATTATAGTAATCAAAAAGATTGAAAAGCAAATTGGGGTCAGCGGCAATTTCCCCATTATTTTCAAATTGTTCTCGGGGGCCAACCCTTTTTAAAGCGCGACAGCCATAAAAATATACTTCACCTTTTGTATAAAGTAAAAATGCATATTTACTGCGTTTCGTTTTTGTGTAATAAGTTGTTCGAAAAAAGTCATAATCTTTCGTCGAATAAACTTTATCCATGGTAATAAAAGGACCTTTTCGACCTTCCCAAATCCATTCGTTTCCTGTTTTTGTTTCAACCTTCGTGTAATGGAAAGGGTCGCCAATAATCAATTCTACCTTTTCAAGATCCCCTTTACCGGCTTGAAGTACCAACTCCAAATGGTTAAAATCTTTTGCATAAGCCATATTGCTTTTGGGAATGTGTTTGATTGCAGCGCGATTCATGGTTTATTTCCTCCTCGATTAGTTATAATTATTATATCAAAAAGTACCCTCTTTCGCAAAAGAAAAGGAAGGCGGTTCTTAAAAAACAGGCTTAGATTTTACCCAACGAGCAAAAAAAGGAAAACGTTTGACAAAAAGGAGGACATAAGATAAAATATAAGAGAAACTCGCATGACAGAAAGAAGTGATAGATTTGCACAATTTTGAAAGGCGTCTTCGCGCTTTTTCCATCGATATCTCGCTGGCTTTTCTATTGATTTTTTGTTGGCTCATTCTTGCCTACAACTTTGAACAGATGCCCAATCAAACAAAAGCGTTTATCGCGGTTGGAATCATCTATTTGGTTATGATTGTTCCTCATTTCTTAAAAAAAGGCCAATCATTCGGAAAACGCACGCAAAAAATGCTTATTGTTAGGAAAGATTCATTAGATTCCGTCCCCCCTTTATGGCTTTTGCTTTTGAGGGAAATCTTTAAAATGACCTCAATCTTTATAACCTTTGGCCTTTATTCTTTTGTTGGCGGAATCATCACCAACAACAGACGCGACGGCAGGACAATCCATGATTTTATTTTTCGCACAAAAGTGATTTGCTTAACCCCAACCGTAAGCGGTTCTTATTTAAACAAATCAACAGGATATGTAAATGATCAATTGAAAGGATGGAATTCCCATGATTAAAAAATTGTTATTACTTGTGACTTTTTTATCCTTAGTGGTTTTATCCGGTTGCACAACTCCTCAAACCGAAACACCTAAGGAAATAACCGGTTTGCATGGAACGATTTATCAAATTTTTGTTAGAAGTTTTGCAGATAGCGACGGTGATGGGATAGGCGATCTTAACGGTATAACCCAAAAACTAGACTATTTGCAATCCCTAAATGTCAAAGCTTTATGGCTAATGCCGATTCAACCTAATTCTGCTTATCACGGATATGAAGTGACCGATTATTACGGCATCAACCCCGAATACGGCACCATGGATGATTTCCAAAATTTAGTCAATAAAGCCAAAGAAAAAGGAATCGAAATCATCCTCGATATGGTCATTAACCATTCCTCCCACAAACATCCTTGGTTTATCGAAGCGATGAAGGGAGACCCCAAATATTTAAACTACTATGTCACCACCACCAAAAGCATGAGCGATACCGTGGACGGTAAACAGGTGTGGCACCAAAACGGCAAATACAGTTACTATGCATACTTCTTCTATACGCAACCTGACCTCAACTTCTTTAACCCTGAAGTTCAAGAAGAACTTATCAACATCGGTAAATTCTGGGTTAACCTAGGAGTGAAGGGCTTCCGGATAGACGGCGCCATGCATTTATACGCTACCAGAGAATACCCGGATCAAGCCTACAATTGGTTTGACAATGTGCTTTTTCTCCATAAACTAAGGACCGAAATGCGAAAAAAAGATCCTGACTTCTACACCTTGGGGGAAGTGTGGACTGATGCCAATGCTTATTCCTTATATTATCAAGGTTTAGACTCCGCGGTTGATTTTGACATCTCCAATTTATTGGTTGACACCGCTTCCAAAAACGGAAACGACAACTATGTAAATCGTATAGTTAAACTCTATAACTTATATCGGGAACAAAACCCGGACTTTATCGGGGCCCCGTTCCTTCGCAATCATGACATGGACCGTTTAGCAAGCATTCCGGGCATCGATAACAACCTTGCCAAGATGCGCATGGCAGCTGAAATGCTTTTAACGCTTCCGGGAAACCCAATCATCTATTACGGTGAAGAAATCGGCATGCTGGGGTGGAAAACCGACGGTACCCACGGATGGTATGACGAAACAAGACGCTTGCCGCTACCTTGGGCAGATGCAAGCGAAACTTTTTGGATTTCAACCAACATTAACAAGGATGTAAAATCACCGACCGTTCAAGCAGGTGATGCCAACTCCTTATGGAATACTTACCGAAGAATATTAAAGGTAAGAGCCGAGAATAAAGCCTTGCATTACGGAAACACCTTAGAACCATACGAACTTAACAATTATCGCCTTCAAGGGTACTATCGCACTTATACGAACGGAAGCGAAACCCAAAAAGTATTAATCATTCACAATCTCGATATCACTCCGCAAGACATTTCCGTATCTGGAAGAATATTATATTTAACAAATCAGGAAACAGCGCCATCTACCGTTACGGTACTTCCACCCAAAACAACCGTAATCGTTGATGTAACTGGTGCATCATGAAAACCATAATCGCCAAAAGCTTTCGCTTTGCCAATCTTTTTGCTTTACGCAAAATCAAAAGCAAAAGTTTTATCTTTCTGTTTTTCTTGTTGACCCTTATCAGTTCCTTGCCCTTAAACATTTTAATCATAAGAACCAAGGGATGGAAGTTTAACCCTATCGTAAACGAATTGGAACTTGAGTTCGATACCTTTGTGCTTCCCGTGGAAAAATACCTTGAAAATGGGGAAGAGAAATTCCTTTACTTCAGCAAACTCACCTTTAAAAAAGAAGGAATCATCAGCGATGGAACTCCTTACTTTTTCCAAACCAGCACCTTTAAATTCTATATCAACCAAGTACCAACCAATGAAGAAATTGAAAAAGGCAATGTAGTTGTCCTAACCAAAGAAGATGCCCTTTTTTACCGTGATAATGGTAAGGAATTAATCGGTTCCTATTCGCGTTTAGGCGAACCGATTCATTTCGATCGCATCAGCACCGAAACGGATGCCAAAAAGGCTTTAATCGAAATCATTGAGGCGGTTTTTTCCGGACCTTACATCTTCTCATCTGTTTTAATTTGGACTATAGCCAATATCTTCATGCAAACCGTTTTGATGTTTGCAATTTCGGGTATCTTTTTGTTGGTTAGAATTAATTTTCAAAAAGTTGCCACTTATCGCGAGTATTTGAAAATGTATGTGGGGTGTTTTGTCATACCGACAATTGTATCGGTTTTAATCGGACTAATCAATGCTTCCACTGCCGCTCTGACTCCAGTCATTTTACAAATGGGTACAGCCCTGATGATGATAGGAACTATTTATAAAGGTAGTAAGGCAGAAATACCCCCTGCAAAGAAACTCCGGGATTCAATGTAATATAACTCAATCAATTAAAGGCGATTCATTTCGCCTTTTTTTTCTTTTTTTGGCACATCTTTAGAAAACAGCTTTATTAATAAGGAATAAAATGACCGATAAATGGGACCAGCACAGTTTAGCTTGAAAAGCAGTCATCCTTTTTTGGTTAATTCGTATCTATTCTCTAATTTTTGCGACTAGGAATTTTTAAAAAATTGATCCCGCCCATCTTCTTCTTTAATCTGTTCCATTTTCATATTTGGTTTTTCATCTGAATTTTAAAAAAAAAGCTTTGTTAAAGTAATTGGGAAAATGCACCAAAATTCTAAATAGAGTCCAAAAAAAACGGTAGAATCACTCGATGAGTTCTACCGTTTTGTAAATTAAATTTTCATTTCAAAAAGTATTTAATGTTAATTAGCAATATCGTTTTCTGAGCCAAGACTTTTTTTCTTATAAAACTCTAAGCAAAAATAGACTGTTGCACAAAGTACCAATACTGTCGATATTACTTGCGCAGGAGACCAAT
Organism: Acholeplasmataceae bacterium; assembly: GCA_012838545.1. Classification (GTDB taxonomy): domain Bacteria; phylum Bacillota_I; class Bacilli_A; order ML615J-28; family CAG-313; genus UBA1427. The sequence continues at coordinate 18,278 of DUPC01000035.1, read as the reverse complement.
TTGCATTTAATAAATGCCCTCTGTAATCTCCTCGGAAGAATTCTAAAATAAATCTTAGTGTTCCGTAAGATAAAAAGTATAAAGGAAGTGCATTTTGAAAATTTTTCTTTTTAAAAATTAAGGCCATTATGAATAAGACTATTGACTCTATCTCTCTTGCAGGGAATAACTCCAAATGAGTATGTTCAACAAGAGGATAGTCATGTAACTCAATACCATAACAACATCCAGCTAAGGAACATCCCAGTCTTCCGAAGGCATGAAAAATCAATACTGAAGGAACAATTTGATTTAATAGTTTTTGGGAATCTATCTTAAAGATTTTGGACAGTATAAAGGTTAAAAGCAAGAAAGAAAGTATTCCGCCGTAGAAATTGAACCCGGCACTTTCAATTCTTTTCAAAAGAGGCAAAACAAACAACTCAGGCATAAATATCCAATTTGTAACGTTTGCCATTAACAACCCAAAAAGTGCTGATCCCAAACAAACAAAAATTATAATTGTCTCTTGTTTTTCCGTATATTCTGCTTTTTTTAATCTTTTTAAAAATAACACTACTGAAAATATTACCCCAATAACAGCCATTAATTGATAAATGTTTATTCCAAAATAATTAAATTCAATAATAGGTTTTAACATCGGGTCTTATTTGTTTTTAAATGCGTAAACCGCTCCAATAATTAAAAGAATTAATGCTGCCCAATGGAAAATGGATGTGAATAGGGACATAATTAATCCAATAAAGGCAAATACAGCGGCCCCGATAAGGAGAGATCCACCGATTAAGCCTATGCTTTTGGATAAACCAGCACCTACAAATGATAGAACTACACCAATGATTCCAATAAGGTAACCAACGATTGCTCCACCATCCCCACTTCCGCCGGAACCAATGTCTGCTGCTGCTCCTATACATGCTGTACAGAAAATCCCTGGAATTAAAAGTACTCCACCGATAATTCCTAAAATTAGTCCAACATTTGATTTTTTCGTCATTTTTTTTCCTCCCTTAAAAATTTACTATATTCTACCATACAAATTTTTTATTAGCAAACGTTTTGATAATTTAACCCACTTGAAATTTTCTAGGAATTTTTTTTAACTAACATCGCTAAGTTGATTAACATAGGCAATTTTGAACAAACTTTCTATATCACCTTAATAATTAATGTTGATTATTGTGCTTGGATATTTGATAAATTTATAATATCCGCCGTTTTTACCTTAATCAAAAACATCCATGGTCTCTCAGCTGTAATCCCCGAACCATTCGGCAAATCAAATTCTTTTATTAGATATAAGGTGTCGTCTTTTCCTTTAACTTCTAACTCTAGTTCGTTATATATTTCTGCAACAAAAAAATATTAAATCAGTGAATGATCCTCAAAAAAGGTTTCCTCATCTTCTGGTGAAATCGAAAACTGTTTTTCTTCCAGAAACTCTTGACTTTTTCTTCTGGTGTTTTTATAATTACCTGCAATTGTTCTCTTTCGTCTGTTTCCAAATAATCAGTAGTTTTGTTAGCCAATTTAAATGCTATTGGTTTGATGTTTTCTTCGGAATTCTCAAAGCAAGCTGTTAACCCTAAAAAAATATGTCATCCCCGTAAAAAATCCTATTGTAATAATTGACATCATCACCAGCGCAAGTGTTTTTATCCTTCCTGATACACTATTTTTCCTTCAATTCCAAATTAACTGACTATAGCTTTTTTAAAAAAAATAGGAAAAAACGGCCTCCCCCTCTTGAAAATCTTGAACAAAACCTGCTTTTTTATATAGATTGATTGCGACTTTGTTGTTATAACCAACCCATAAAAAGCAGCTTTTTGAACCCTTTGCTTTGGCTTGATTCAAAGCGAACATCAACAACTGATATCCGATTCCCTTACCGCGGCAGGTTTCACAAACTCCCAGGTTTCTGATAAAACACTGTTTATCATGAATATCGTTTATGATAATAAAGCCGATTGCATGGCCTTCTTCTTTCGCAATAAACACCTGGTCGCTTTTGCTGTTTACCATCTCAACAAGTTCTTCTCTTGAAGCATTGAAATTATCAAACATGGAGTAATCCAGTCTCATTACTTCATCAATGCCTGCCAAGGTGAGCAATTCAATGTTTATGTTCGGTTTAATCTTTGCTATTTTTCCCAAATCCAAACGAAAACCGACATGAATATCGCTTAGGCGATAACCCCATGGTTTAATTTTTTCTTTATCTTGCATCAATTGGTTGAACTCTTTTCCGTACCGAAAAATAAAACCGGAAAAATCCTGTTTGGCCAATTCAAGACCTCTTTTCAGATCTTCAAGATCATTTACCGCCCAAAACACTTCATTAATATTATCCGGATTCTTGTGAACAACAAAAAAGCCGAAATCCTCATCATATATTCTGATAACCTCATATACTTTCCCAAAAAAGAACTTTTCTTTATACGGGGCAATCTTGTTTTTGAAATTTTCCATCTCAACCTCTTTAATCAAAATCCGATTTCGGTCCCCATTATTTATTAAAACGACTCATTTCATTAGCAAAATAGAAAAATCGCTTGTTTCTTGATATTGGTATTCTTTTTAAAAACCATTAACAAAAAAAGATTGAAACAAAATAAATTTTAGAATTTTGACTTTTCATAGTTAAACTTAATACTCGTTCCATCGACAACGTCTTCTATTTTTTCAAGAATCAACCAATCATCCATATTGCTTTGATGATCAAAATCTAAAGGCTCAATAGCTTCGACGTTGCCAAATTCAACTAAGCATAAACATTTTTTGTGCCATCTTTCCTTTTGTTTATCCGTCAAAACCAATTTATCGTTATTACGTTCAATAATATTGGTTATTTCCTCATCTGATAATTTTACATAGTTTAAAACATTGGTGACAATAGCCTTTGCACTAATCTTTTTTGTTCCCTTTTCCATAAAATAAAGCATTTCATCTTTAAACACTCTGCTATGCGGGATCTTTCTTCCCGTTGCTCCCCTAATAATCATTGTTTTATTACCCGTTAAAATTTTGGATAATTCTTTTGACACATTATCACAATAAACTAAATGAACCATACCTATCCTCCTTAAGTTTGAACAAAGCCAATATTTATAAAAAGATTTTTTTATTTCTCTTAGTACAAACCTATTATTAAGGTTTGTTTACTTAGATTGCCTATTTGTTTAGCAGTTAGGCAATATCGATTCAAAACTGCATATCCTTTTTCCCTAACTTAAGTTTGTAATTGTGTTTAATATTTATGCTAGGAAAAAACTTTTCAAAGTGCTAGATTTCACCAATAAAAACAAAACTTTTTTAAAAGAAAAACAGCTTAAAGAATACATTCAAACAAACATCCAACAAAAGTTATGGGATTGCCCTTTTCATCATTTGCGAAACTTGATAATTCTTTCTTTACAATCTTAAATCCTAATCCTTGTAATAGTCTAACTGACGGAATGTTTTCTTCGGCTGTTCCGGAAACTAACTTTTTAATTTGAAGAACCTCTTTGGCATACTTGATAATCTCGGTTGCCATCTCTTTACCTAATTCCTGATTATGATAGTCACTATGAAGGCAATAGCCTAAATTACGGGAATCATTGTCAATATAATTTAAGCTTAAGAAGCCGATCACCCGATGGTTTTCTTTCAGTTCAACTGAAAAGAATTCATCTGACTGCTTAAAAAAATCAAAAACTTTGCGTAAACTCTCCTTATCAGTGGGGAATTGCTGATCGTAAATAGCATATTTTGAATTCATTTTATCGATAATCAATCTTTCAAAATCTTCCCTATCCCCGTCGGTAAATCTTCTGATGATTAATCTTTCTGTCTCAAGCATCATTTTTTTCATCACCATATGCAAAAACAAGTCTTTTTTTAATTGATTTTTTAAAAAAATTTATCTACTACCTTATTATATCAAATAAAATCCTCAATTGGTTTTGATTAGTAAAAAAAGTTTTTAAACAATAGTTTAAATAATTGAGGAGTAAAAAAGGTTTTACATGTCAAATTCCACAAAAAAATAAAACTGCAAATAATTTTTTAAAAAAATTCTCATCATAAAAAAACCCGCTACTTTTGGTTTTGTAGCGGAGTTTTTTCCCCCTGGATTCTTATACTTCCCTTTCTTTTTTAGATAGCATTATCATTAAAAAGAATAGTAGTTTTTGGGGCTATTAGTCGGTGTTACTGGTTTCCAAGAATATTATGCCTTTATTTGCAAGGTCTTTCCATCGTTCTGCATTCACATACAAATCCAGTGTTCCGGCGGGAACATAAATAACTAAATCCGGATGATGTGGCCCTTCAATTAGTTCGCCTTCTATCATCGGTGGATTTATACTTAAAAAAGTAATTGAAATTAAGGAATGACATTCAAAGAAGCTATTTCTTACCAACATCACGGTTTCCGGAATAATGATGGAAACAAGCGCATCATTATTCATAAAAAGATGGTTTGGCAAAATGGTTATACTAGTATATTCTAAATTTACATAACGCAAGTAAGGACAATCAACAAATACATCATCGCCAATTTCGGTTAATGACTGTGGAAAATAGACTTCTTCTAAGGCTTGACAACTCACAAAAGCATTATTCATGATTCTTAATAACTGGGTATTATGGAAATAAACATGAGTAACATTACTGTTGGCGAAACCCATATCCCATACTTCCGTTAAATTAGAACCATTTTCAAACCATATTTTTTCCACCGGGGTACCTTGGAAAGCATTAGGGAAAATTGTTGTAACCCGGGCTGGAACCATTATTTCTGTGGCTGTTCCGCGATAGGCAAGTAAAAAGTTTTCCGGAGTAATTTCAAAATCACCTTCGTTAATTGGTAAATCAGGAACAGTCGGTAAGCTCGATTTTTCCTCAAATCTAGCTTCGATAACGAGGTTTCGGGTTACTGGGGTGTAGAAATTGTATAATTCACCCTCAAGATACCAACCCACAAATTCAAAACCTTCCCGTTCCGGTTGAATAAGCGGGGCTTTAACGATTAGTCCAATTTCTACTTCCTGGGTTTCATACACTTGATTATCGACCATAAAGGTTACGATAAAAGTTTCGACAAAGTCTTTTTCGTATTTAGCCACAAGATCAAAAGCCGCCAACACCGGAGTATCAAAATCATACATTTCTTCACCCAAATACCAACCTAAGAAGTGATATCCTTCTTTGTCAGGGGCGGTTTGAACCGGGGCAAGTTCGCCTTCAATTACTTCTGCGGTTTTATACACATCACCATCAACAAGATAGTTCACCGTAAAATGGCGACGTTCATTTTTTTCCACCGATTGAATAGCATTTACTGCATTCCCATAGGCTTCTCCCACTGCTACCGTTCCGATAGCCTCATTAATAGCCTCAATTCCTTGGCCTTTGTAGGTTTGAATTAATTCCCAATCTGCTTCTTGATACTGATAAGGTTTTAATTCAGCTACTAAGTTTTCCAACTGACGAACCTTTATCGCTTTTAAATATTCGGCATTCTCAATATCCGCTGCTTTGGTCACAACATTATTGATTGCAGAAAGGGCATTTTGATAAAGACGTTCAACAGATGGTACGCCACCGGAATAATGATACATCTCATTCAAAGCCTCGCTTTGGATTAGAGTTATCTCCTGCCATTCCCTTTCAAAATAATCCTCTTCCCGTAAACCTGCCACAAAATCAGCAAGCATACTTGGATAAGTGGGAACTACTTGGAGTTCGGCCAGCGCCGCTTGATAGATTGACCTTATTTCCGCGACTGATTCACTTGCCGACATCGCACCGGCTGCTTGACTGACAATCGCATTTACTTGGTGGAGGTTTTCGGCAGGATATAGGTAATCAACCACAAAGCTCGTTAATTCCCCCAACAACTTGGTTGCTAAAGTTACCGGATCTTCTTCCCAAATTGCATACATTACAAGATCGCTCGTAACCGGAACATTGGCAAAATCAAAGACTTCACCTAGATATTCCCAACCGCCGAAGATAAGGTTTTCTTTCTCATAACCAAGTTCATATGGTTCCAAATAGGCTTTGTCTTCGATTAAGGTTTCAAAAACAAGTTCCTCACCATCATAAAAAGCGACTTTGTGATAATCAAGGTATTTGGCAATTAGTTCAAGATCGGAGGAAATCTTGGTATTTTCAAAATCAAATTGTTCTTCGCCAAGGTACCATCCGATAAAGACATGTTGTTCCGTGCTTTCTCTTGGTTCAAATGGAACATATTCATTTTCTTTGACGGTTAACTCTTTTACAATTTCCCCGTTATCAAGGTATTTGACTTGGAAAAGTTTGCTTAAACGAGCAGTAAGAACCATTCCGTCGGTTACTTCACTGACACCAAAGACAAATTCCACATCGCCTTGATACCACCCCTCAAAAACATAACCATCTTTCGAAGGATTAATCAGCCACTGGCTAATATCATCATGATACAAATAGGATATTTCTACCTGCGAATCACCGAAAATTAACGTCATCGTATAAGGGGCATCCGGAGTCTTTTCCCACCAAGGCATTAGATAAAGGTTTTCTTTCCGGGTTCTTATATCCAGTGTTTCGGGATCGATTAATTCACCGTCGAGATACCAGCCTAAAAACTCATAACCATCTTTAGAAAGGATAGGCAGTTCGCCTAAATAATCGGCAAATTCTATCACCTCATAGACGGAGCCCAAATCATCAAACATGATGATTTGGTATGGTCTTTTTAATTCGACATCACAACCGCCCATAATTATTAACATGAGGATTATTACAAAAACAATCCTAATTTTTCGCATTTTCATTTTTTTACCTCCCAAATTTAAAAGTTCTTTTTGATACTTTCTCTAATAATTGTTGTTTATTTTAAACTACTATAAAATGTTAATTTACAAAAAGGCTTTTATCGGGAAGGGAAGCTGATTAGTTTTCCTTTTATCAGCTACCCAGCCGATAAATTAATACTATTCCATATAACTATTTAATGATAAGAAATTATGGAAATACCGCGTGTAAATGTAACTATCGTATAATTCACTATCATCCCAACAATATAGAGTTAGTTCAATTTGTAAATGTTCGAGGTATGCTAGGAAGTTGGCGTAATAATACTCATAGGATTGGTCGATATAAGTTTCCAAAATAGGTGCCTTATTACCCAAGAAAATGTAGGTTGTTAGATTTTCGCAACCATAGAAAGCTTTATCGCCAATAACTAATAAAGTTGATGGCAAAGTAATCTTGGTTAGGGTTAGAGAATTGATAAAGGCACTGGAACTGATTTTGACAACCCCTTCAGGAACCGTAAATTCGCTGACTGAATCGTTAAGGAATTTGACTAAAATCTTTTGGTCGGCCGTATAAATAACATCATCGATAATGACATATTTATCGTTATCTTCCCCAAAAACAAGGTGTTTTAATAGCGGACAAGCTCCGAAAACATCACTGATATCAAAATCGCCCATCCTTTTTGGCATAATAACGGTGTGAAGATTATTACAGCCATAATAAGCAAATGGTCCAAAGTTTACTTCACTCGTAACGGAGTCGGCAAATTCCACTATTTCCAAATTATGATGATAAGAGAAAGCAAATTCGCCAATCGTTTCCATATTGCCTGTGAAGTAAATTTCTTTAAATTTATAATTTTCGACCTTAATCGGACTGCTCATGGCGAACCATAACATTTCATAGAAAGCAGAAGCAATTTGGGCATATTCCTTATAATAACTGAAAGCATATGGAGCAATCGTTTTTACCGTTTCTGGCACATAATAAATATCCACAGTTTCTAAAGCAGCGGGTTGACGATAAATATGTGTGACATTACCGTCATATAAGATATTATCAATTAGTGTTAAAGCGGTGTTATCCTCGGTAATTTGCCAACTCTTTAGATTATGGCAATTGCCAAAGGCCATAGGGAATATTTCACCAAGACTACTGCCAAAAATGACCTTGTGTAAAGCAGGGTTAGAATTAAAGGCAAAATCAGCAATTTCTCCTACTTCTCCAAGGAAATGGACTTCTTCCAATTTTGGCAAGGAGGTGAAACTGGCATATTGAATACTATTAATGCTGCCATTAAAAATGACTTGCGTTAGGTTATCGCATTCATAGAACTGAATTCCTTGAATATTACCAATATTGCCGTTAAAGATTACGGTTGTCAAAGCTGGAAGTTTTCCAAAAGTTGCTCCATAAATACTTCCCGCTATTTCATCCAAATTGGCATTAACAATAACGGTTTCAAGTTGTTCCAATTCCGTGAAAGCATTCAAACCAAGATATACCACCGTCGATGGAATTGTCACACTGGTTAAACTATGGCAATAAGAAAAGATACTTTGACCAAGATAGAGTAAACCTTCGTTCAAGGTTATCTCAATTAAAGCCGCACAATTATAAAAGGCAACATCATCAATTATCGTCATCGTACTTGGAAGACTAATCGATGTTAAGTTATTGCAGAATTGGAAAGCGGCTCTATTAATCGTCGTAAGTCCGTCTGGTAAAACGATGCTCTTGATAAGGTAATAATTAAAGGCCTCTTCACCGATTTCTTTGACACCCATTGGCACAACAACATCACCGGTTGGGTTTCCGTTATACTCAATTAATACATTGCCTATTATTAGAAAATCGCTTATTTCAACAATATTATGGGCATATGTTTTCCAACCCCAAGCGTTTTGATAAGCAGCTATGGTGTTTTCAGGAACAAAGATTACCATATCTTCATGACAGTTTTTGAAAACATTCTTACCGAGAGCTATTGGTGCCACTTGGTCGACCCTTACATCTTTTAAGTTATAACAGTTGGCAAATGCTTCATCCCCAAGGTAAACTAAATTTCGACCCAAATTAAGCCGTTCAAGGGAAACGCAACCTTTAAAGGCATAATTGTCAACTACTTCAACGGTATTGGATAAAGTCAGTCCAACCATTGTGGAATAGTTTTCAAACACGTTTTCGCCAATGGTCGTAACCCCATGAGGAACAACAACATAATTGGTTGGTCCATTATAAGCGGTTAAAACACCATCGTTAATCGTGTACATTTCCGAAACACCAATGATAGCTGTTTGTTCGTTAACAGAGAAATTTGCCCGATATTCTTCTAACAAAGCATCATCGACAATAATATATGAACTGATTGGTAGTTCGGCGTTATATTGGAAATACTGTTCAAAGGACATATCGGAATTCAGTAACATATCGCCATTAATCTTGACGATTCTTGGGCGATCATTTATTCCGCTGTCCGAATGGAAAGCTTGAACCCCTAAATTGCCAACTTTAGCAAAAATGCTGACGTAAGTTATTTTTGAACATTGGGCAAAAGCCTGAGCACCGATGGTCACAACACCTTCCGGTATTTCAATTTGCTCAAGTTCCAAGCAAGATAGGAAAGCAGCTTCATTTATCGTTCTTAGCGTATCAGGGAAATAAATTTTCTCCAGTCTGCGCCATTCCGAAAAAGCTTCTCGACCAATTTCGATAATCTTGGTATTTGATAAATCCAATTCTTTAACAAAGTGACAGTAATGGAAAGCCAATTCACCGATATAAGTTAAGGAATTGGAAAAATGCACCTCATACAAGCCCATATTGTACATAAAGGCACTGTTTTCAATTCGATCCAAAGTATTCGGGAACGTAATGACCAGTAAATTACAATGATTGAAGGCATTGCTTTGAATTGTTACTAATGATGTTTCTTCAAAATTAACCTTTTCTAAAGCATTGCTTTCATAAAAAGCATTTTGTTTAATGGTCGTTAAAGATTTCGGTAAAACAACTTCCACCAATCTCCGACAGTATTCAAAGGTTTTTTCTTCAATCATTGATAATGAGGTAACACTCATGTCAATGCTGGTTAATCCGCTATAGGAAAAAGCTTGTTTACCAATCTGATTGACCTGACTTCCTAAAACGATATCGCCAAGGGCAAGACAGCCATAAAAGGCATTAGCACCGATATAGGTTAACGATTCAGGAAGATGAACCGTTTCTAAATTAAGGCAACCGGTAAAGGCATTATCTTCAATCCGGGTAAGGCCAAGCGGGAAGAAAATTTCTCTTACCACCGTATTGTCATTAAAAGCGGTTGAGGAAATTGAATTAACCCCGTCCGGAATGGTAACAACTTCTTCATCGCCATAGTAAGCAACCAAGACTTGATTGACAATATGGAAAGTTTCCAATTCTTCCAAAATGTCTTCATATTTGCTCCAAACGGTACGATAGGAATCCAAAGTTCCTAAAGGAATACTAATATGTTTTAATGTTACCCCAGCAAAAGTATCAATTCCCACTTGAGGAGGTACTTTTCCTCTCATTTCTAATTTGGTCAAATTTTTAGCATTCATGAAGGCGCGATCGCCAATCGAAGTAACAGATGACGGAATGCTTACACTTGTAATTTCCCAATTGTCTTTAAATACGTCGTTGCCGATGGAAACAACATTTGACGGTATTTCCACAATACCTCCTGAACCAAGATATTCCACAAGAACACCGTCATTTATGACAAATTGATCCTGTTCGACTGTTTGATTACGGAAAATCATCCAAAATTCAGCATTCATATAAGCTTCGCTTACACCCGGTAAGACATAAAGCCTAAAGGATAGTGACATTGGATTGGTATAGAAAGCATTGCTTTGGACTACCGGTGGCACCTTCGGCAATAAATACATTGCATAGGTGGTATAAGTCGATAAATAGAGAGCATATGATTCAATCAACCTAACGGAAGCCGGTATGGTAAGCGTTGGAAGCGAGGTACAACCTTGCATCAAACCATAGCTAAGGGTGGAAACATTCGTGTTTTGAAGATTGATATCTTTTAATGAAGCACAACCATAAAAGGCATAACTGCCAATAAAATAGGTTGTATTTGGCAGTTTTATTGCTTCCACGGCTGCACAGTTATTAAAGGCTTTACTGCCGATTTCAACAACCGATGAGGAAATTAAGTTAATCTTCCTGAGCGCTGTGCATCCCGAAAAAGCTTCACTGCCAATGATTTCCAACCCATCCGGGAAAACCACTTCTTCAATCACGGTATTATTCATAAAGGCTTGATCGGCGATTGAAGTTACATTTTGAGGAATGATAATTATCCGATTTTGTCCGGTATATCGCGTCAAGGTATTATTAACAATGATAAAATCACTATTTTCATTGACCGCTTTAATTAGGGAAGAGAAATTACTCCATCCCGGTGCCGATTGATAAGTCGCCGCAGTGTCGGTAGGAACATAAATAACAAACTCAGGGCGAATAAAGGCCGAATCGGCTAATTGACAAGGGATTGGACTTTCAACCTCAACTGTTTCCAACGATTCAATGGCCAAAGCTAAGTCTTTGATTTCCCCAATTGTTCTAGGAATGACAATCCTGGATATATTGGTATAAGCGAGGACACCTTCTTCATAGGTCGTTATTTGGGAATTAAATAAATTGATATCTTGCAAGGATTGGCAGTTATAGAAAGCTCTGCTTTCAAGAGCGGTTAAAGTTTTTGTTGGTAAAATGACTTTTTCTAATTGCGTACAATTTTCAAAAGCACTAGCGCCGATTGAGGTTACCATGGTTGGCGTTAAGTCGATTTCCGTAAAATTATTTCCCGAAAAAGCATGTTCGCCAATTAACACTAAATCCCGTGCTTCAAAAACAACGCTTGTTAAATTTTTGTTGCTTAAAGCATAATCCGCAATGGCAGTAACAACAATTGGAATCACAAGATCAGTAGCGGTTCCTTCATAACCAACCAAAACACCATTTTCAATCAACATCCCTTCCGGGATTTCAGGTTCCATTTCGGTAATATATGGGGCATAGTTTGGCCAAGCAAGTTTATAAGCCGGACCATAACCGTATGGAACATAGAATTGGGTTGGATTAGTATTACGTAAAAAGCCCGATTCATTGGTGGTTACTTTTGTTGAATAAAAGTAAACCGTCTTTAAGGCATGACATTCCGCAAACGAATAACTTAACTTCTCCAATGTTTTAGGAAAACGAATCTCTTTGAGAGAAGTGTTTGAATCAAACACACTGGTCAAAAACACAATTGATGTATCTTCCAGGTTAATATCGGTTAAGGAAGTGCACATGCCAAAGGTTAGCGTATTAAGTGAGGTTAATGTGCTCGGCAATGTGACGCTCTTTAGGTTAATACAACCTCTAAAAGCTTGACGGCCAATGGAAACACAACCTTCTTGAATAGTAACCGATGTAATCGAGTGATTGTCGTAAAAGACATTTTGATTAATTGAGGTAACACTGCTAGGAATGATAATATCTCCGCCTGGTCCCGTATAACTCAGTAAAACACCAGTGGATGAAATCTGGAAGTCATCCTCGTTATATGTGGTAATACCTGCTTTTTTATAATTCAGGATATAAACCAGACCATCGTTAATTATAAATTTTTCATTAAAATCATTCATGTCTGGTATTTCCGCTATTTCAGAGGAACCGACGATGGTGATACCTCGGTCAAGCAGATTGCGCCATCCCTCGGCATTCAGATAAGCATCAAGACTATCCTCCGGTACAAAAATAGTGAGATTAGGATTTGGTTCTCCTTCAATAAACTCGCCTTCCATCATTGGCGGGGTAGTACTTAGCATTATGATTGAAGTTAAACCACGGCATTCTGCAAAACTATTTCTAACCAAATTGACTGTTGCAGGTACGATTATCGAAGTTAACATATCGTTATTCATCACAAGATGATTTGGCAATACCGCAATCCCCGTATTCTCCAAATTGAGATAACTGAGGTTATTGCAGCCGACAAAGACATCTTCGCTAAATTCTGAAACGGTATTTGGGAAATACACCTCCATTAGGTTTCGACATTCCGAAAACGCCATATTGTTTATTCTTTCCAAAGAGGTATTATGAAAATAAACATGCGTTACAGTGCTATTATTAAAGGCATTGTCCATGACCTCTTGCAACATTGAGCCATTTTCAAACCAAACTTTTTCCACGCTTGTTCCTTGGAAAGCATTAGCTAATATTTTGGTGACCCGAGCCGGAATCATGATTTCGGTAGCCGTTCCGTGATAAGCCATCAATTGGTTTTCCGAATCAATTTCATAATCTTCTTCATTAATCGGCAAATTAGGAATATCCGGCAAATTTGATTCATCAAGATCATAATCTATTTCATAAGCCATTGGATTCATGGCAAAGTCATATAAATAAACCCCTAGCGAATCATTGTAGATCATATCAAGGTACGGAGTCAAATCAAAGGTAAATGTATTTGCATAACCTTTTTGAAAATCATAAGCCGGAATCGGCATATCAAGCGGAACCCACGATGAATAGTCTTCATTCGTCGACATCAATTGAATGGCTTGTAAATATTGATTGTCATAAACTTCCAATTCTAAATAGGTTTTATCATCTTCTTGATAAAGCGAAGAGTTTAACATTTTAGGTTGTTCGTAATCAACCGTATATTTAAAAGTTAAGATTTCTTCTTTCGTGCGCTCTTCATAATTAAATTGAGCGGAAATAGTCAGTAAGATTTCACTATTATTATAAAGATTATTTTGGAGAGTGTTGAAATCAATTGAATGTCCCGAAAAAACAACCGTTTGGGCACTAGTATTATAATAGCTCTTGGTTAGTGGTCCCCCAGTGTATTCGAATAACAATTCATTGGTATTGGCGTCGGTAAAGACATAACTAACCGCCGATACATCTCTTAAGAGACCAAAATAAACCGAATAAAACGAGCTTGTGGTATCGGAAAAAATGGAAACCGCCGCATATTTTTCGTTGGAAGCAATGGCTTCATATCCTTCCGGTAAATTAAACACATAGGTGCCAATTGGTAAAATATAATTTTCATCAAAAAAAGCAACTGGCATAATAGCCCATTGAGATGGATCAACATCGTCGTAAATGGTGGCGTCATAGACACTTTGTGCAGTCCAATCCCCCAAGAAGGCTAACCAAGGAATACTTAAATTTACCCCGTTTTCCTTTTCCGCAATCAGTTCAACAAATCCTTCCACATAAATACCGTTGGCAAACCGGGCCAAAAGTTCTTGCTTTTCCGTTTCGGAAAGCGTAACAACCACTTTTATTTTTACAGTCGCCTGTGGATTTACCTTTACTTTTTGATCGGATACCAATTCATTGTTGACATAAACCGCGAAATTTGATTCATTTAACATCTGGGCAAGTCCGGATAAAGTAATTCCGTCACTCGATAGTGCTTCACTCATCGTGAGCGGATTTACAATATACGTTAATTCATCATTTGACCTGTTGACAAGGTTAAAAACAAGGGAATAGATTCCGGTTTTTAAAGGATCATCACCTAATTCCAACTTAGTCTTATCGCTTCCCGTCACCGTCAAATAAGCAGGCGTTTCTAAAGCAGCTTTTATATCGGCAAGCCCAGAGCCTTGTTTTCTAACGAGTACCGGATTGCCATTTTCATCTTTTATGATTCGGGCTGTGCTCATCAGCAATTGATTAATAATTGTTTTAATTTGTTTATTGGTATAATTAGGATTATTTGCCAATAGATTCTGTTTTAGGATTAACGTTAGTCCCGCCAGATTTGGGCTCGACATACTCGTTCCGCTCATGGCACTATAGCCTTCAAGGCTTGCAGAGCGGACGCCTCCGCCTGGAGCAGTAATCTCTGGTTTTAGGGTCAAATCGCCAAGTGGGCCCAGGGATGAGAAGTCAGAAATCAGTTTCCCGTACGTATTGTCAAAGGAAACAGTAATTGAACCATTCTCAGTACTTTTTAGAATATCCCCTACTTCTTGAGAAACAGAAATACAAGGAATATCTAAGTTTGATATTTGCATGTTAATATTTTGGGTTACATTATTATAGATGATAGCCGCAATCGCCCCTTTTTGAAATGCAATGTGTTGCTTTTCTTCAAATGAGGAAGTGCCTCGGGAAATTAAGGCGATTTTTCCTGTAACATCAATATTTTCATAATCTGTTTCCGCTCCAATTCCGGGAACTTCCACATAGGCGAATTCACCTTCACCATACAGATTTATGAACGATGTTAAGAAATCATAAGGATTGGCGTCGGCATCAACTGCATTATTAAAACCAAAGCGTGTTACACCATTGGCAAGTAAATAATAACTGTCTTCGACATTGATGGAAGCAACCGATAAATTAGGCTTATAAGAACCAGGTGCGGAAACAACCCCATTATCCGGGTTCTGAGCCAGCGTACCGCCATATGGTGATTGGAAACCGCCATTATAGGTATTTCCCGCCGAGCAAACAACCATAATTCCCAGTTCATCAAGTTCTTCATACATCGTTTGAATATAATCATTTGCTTCATCGGTTTCTTGGGATAAGCCAACCGGAATACCTAAACTAAGATTAATCGCATCAACTCCCAACAACACACATTCGCCTAAAGCCTTGATAATATCGGTCGTATAAGCAC
Organism: Acholeplasmataceae bacterium; assembly: GCA_012838545.1. Classification (GTDB taxonomy): domain Bacteria; phylum Bacillota_I; class Bacilli_A; order ML615J-28; family CAG-313; genus UBA1427. Next base: position 2,806 of record DUPC01000035.1, on the reverse strand, counting down.
CATCTGTTACATCCGAAAATACTTTCATGATTGCTAGTTGAGCCTTTGGTGCAACCCCCGAATAAGAACCTGAATCACCGGCCACAATTCCCGAAGTGTGGGTTCCGTGATCATTTAATGGAAAAATATCATCGTCTTGATCGGCAAAATCGTACCCATAAACAATCTTGGAGTTGTAGTATTTTCCCGACAATTCTTTTTGTGTTACCAAATCATTAATTTGCTCCTCTGAATAGGCAACATTAGTCAAAGGGGTATTAAATACTTCATGATAGTAATTGGCCCCGGTATCAACTACCGCTACCAACATTCCTTCACCAGAAAAACCACTATCATTGGCAAAAACGCCATCTTCATTAAAGGTATAGTCGTCACCGTTAACCATTGGGAGTTGATATTGTTCCGACAAATACACGCCTTTTACCCCTTCTGTTCCTTGTAACACTTTGATTTGATTATAAGGGAGTTTAAGGGCAAACCCATTTAGAAGCGTTGTATAACTGTACTTGAATTCAATTTGAACAATCGAAGTTGAAATTCTTAATTGAACCTCGGATTGTTTTTGTCTCATTCCGCTTATTTTGGATTGTCCGTGGCGAGAAATTGCGAATTCCCCAACGTTATCATAAAGACCTTGTTTTAAAAACTCACTTACAAGAGAGTCATCTCCAACTTTTACGATTGCCCAAACTAATTCGTTAGGATTCATTTTTCCTTTTGATAATGAAAGCACCTCATTATTAAAGTTAGACTTAGTAAATTCTAACAATTCTTCAATAGCTTTTAGATCTGACAATTCACTAAATGAAAGTGACTTCTTATTTACTACACCATCTGTAAATTCTTCTTGAACAGGATTAGTATCAGGTGGCAGATAACCCTCATCCTGTTTTTTAACACATCCAGTCGCCAACAAACACATCATGCAAATAAATAAAATGCATGATAAAAATCGTTTTGGTATTAAATTCATTATCCCTCCTTCTGCAAAACATACCTAATTTTGCTTATTTGCCCGTGTATTACGGTTGTTCCCATTATACTTTACTTTTTTTTGATTGTCAATAATTTCCTATTTTTTTTTTTATTTTTTTGTTTTTGCAAACCATTTTTTTTAAAAATTCCAACGGTTCGAAAAATCATTAAGTGGTATTAGAAACTTACTTTTGGTTATTACTCCCTTACCAATCTTTTGAAAATACTGTCGACAATCAACCCCAAAAATGCAGATGAAACGCAGAATGAGAAAAATAGAGGTAACGAATTATTGTAACGAAAAAAAAGTCTACTAATTACACTATTAAAGTAATGAGTAGACTTTCCTTATGAAATGAAAGAATGGATTTATTTTTTTTTGTTTTTTCTTTTTCGGGAATCCGAATCTCATTTTTGGGGGTCGGTTTTTCTGTCTCATATGATTCATCCCCCCAATATTTCCGGTCTAAAGAGTATTTTTCACAGGCGGTTTGGCAATTATCTTGCCTTCTTTAAATAAATTACCATAAACAATACCTTCCTTTTACCATTCCCGAATATCTTGTAAAGAGATTACCGCTTTCGGATTATTTTCTTTCAGACATTCACAGAAAGCTTGGTAATCTTCGGGCATTTTCAGCCAACGTACGCAGACGTTAGGGTCAATAATGATTTCCTTTAATTCTTCTAATAAATTCATTTGATAAAAAGATTTCCATAACCTTAATTCTCCTAACTTTTTAAACCGCTAAATAAGATTATGGAAAGTGAACTCGGCTATTTATTCCCAGTCTCTCTTAAACTATCGCGATTATGAGTTGGCTTTACCATCTTTTAAAAAACGACAGAACAACTCTTTCTTTGTTATTAAACTTAGCCTACGGTGATTTTATTGACAAAACCAATTAGACCGCTTGAACAACAATATTGAACTATCTTTGGCGCAAACCATGACGTTATTGAGCCATGGGTATGGCCACACAATAATGCTTTCACTTCAGCGCTTGAAGAAACCAATTCAATGAAATTTAACGTGATTTCATCACAATCGTCATACTTAATGGAGAAATAAGCCTCAAGTTTTGGGAATTCAGTTTGGTTATATTCGGTCAATATTGGCACATGCATTACCAATATTATGGGTTTTTTCATTGAAAGTATTTTTTGAAATGACTCAAACTGATATTGACTAATTTTTCTATTTGAATTATTGAGGGAAACCACAAGAAATTCCGTTAAATCAACAAACTGAAAATCACAGTCTCCTTGACAAATGTCCAAAAAATTCTCCGAAGGAGACTCATGATTTCCACATAAAAACAAGTAGGGACTTTTTAGCTTTCTAATTGATTTAACCAAAAAGTCATAATTTGACCGACTGTAATAATCAATTATATCCCCAGCCAAAATAACCAAATCAGGTTGATTCCCATTGGCATACTTTATTAATTGATTAAGACACTCTGTTGAGGAAAGCATTAACTTTGAATCAAACGGTTCGTTGTATATTTGGGCAAAATCAATTCTTTGCTTCATCCAAATTTTTTCCTGTTGGATTGCCTTTTCTATTGCTTTCAAATCATCCCTTTGTTTATCATATGTAACCACATGAACATCATTGAATTGAATTAAAGAATATTCTTTGGATAAACCCAAGTCTATTCTAACCAGATTTTCTTGGATAAAATTCATTTCTTTTCTCCCTAAATTCAAAATAAAATTTATTCATATCACTTTTTTGGCAAATCCAAAAAAAATAAAGATTTTTTTATTCACATTATTGTACCATAAAAAAATGTTTATTTTATATTTTTAAAAATTAAGCTTCTTT
>DUPC01000034.1 GCA_012838545.1 Acholeplasmataceae bacterium | reverse complement strand
GATTTTCATGAGTTATTGTTTGAACATATTATTAAAGGAATTAAGGAAAAGGTTTGTGGACAATTAATTGTAACAACACATAATACCAAATTGCTTGATGTATTATATCCTTATGAGATATATATAATCAAAACGGATATAGATGGTAGAAGTGAAGTTTTTTGTTTAGATGAATTCAAGGATGATTTTAAAAACATTCGTGAAAAATATTTAAAAGGATTATATTATGGAATACCTATATTATAGGTAACAGTTTATCAGCTTGCCTTAGGGGCAAGCTTTTGTCATATTTGAACCGTTTTATCGATAAAATGATATGGGGTAAAAATATGAACAAGCGCATAGATAAACTATTATATATCAATATCTTGATTCTGGTTGCGACCGGATTGTTAATGGTTTACAGCGCCAGCAATGTAGTTGCTAAGTTCAAGTTTCATGATGCAACGTATTATTTCAAAAGACAATTATTGTTTGCCTGCCTTGGTCTAATCGGTATGCATCTGGCAATGCGCATTAATATCATGACAATTAAAAAATATACCTCATGGTATTTTTTTATTGCCTTGTTATTGTTAATTTTGGTTTTAATTCCTGGAATCGGTATTGTAAGGGGTGGTGCTCGAAGTTGGATCGGTTTTGGCAATTTCAGCATCCAACCCGCTGAAGTCATGAAATTAACCATTATGCTTCTTTTGGCCAAGTTCTTAAGCGAACATGCTTTGGAACTGGAAAAGTTTTTCCCTTTTTTGGTGCTCCTTCTAATTGTTGGCCTAATTTTTGCTTTGATAATCCTGCAACCCGATTTTGGAACCGGATTGGTAATTGTCGCATCAACCATTCTGCTTTTGTTTTTAAGCGGAGCACCTTTAAAGTATTTTATACTTTTGTTGGTTGTCGGTTTGTTAGGGATAGTCGCTTTAATTATCAGTGCTCCCTATCGCATCGAACGGATTTTAGCATTTGTCAATCCCTGGCAAGATCCTCTTGGCAGTGGCTTTCAGGGGATTCAATCGCTTTTTGCAATCGCCCCTTCCGGGCTTTTCGGTTTAGGATATAACAACAGTATGCAAAAGCATTTCTTTTTGCCCGAACCTCAAAACGATTTTATTTTTGCCATTATTGTTGAGGAACTGGGTTTAATCGGCGGAGCATTTGTGATTGGTTTGTATTTTTTGCTTTTTTATAAAACTATCAAAATAAGCGTGAGGGTAAAAGACAGTTATTTAATGTATGTGGCTTTGGGGATGGGACTGTCGTTGTTTGTGCAGGTGTTTGTGAATATTGCGGTGGTGGTGGGATTGCTTCCGGTAACCGGAATAACCTTGCCGATTATCAGTTACGGGGGATCCAGTTTGATTTTTACCTTAATATCCCTCGGTATTTTGTTAAATGTCAGCCAATATCAAGAGGTGATTTAAATGGCAACAATTATTTTTGTCGGCGGAGGAACGCTTGGGCATATATACCCGGCAATACCGGTTATTAAAGCATGGAAAGAAAAGCATCCAAACGATTTTTTAATTTATATTGCATGCAAGAAATCACCGGAACAAAAACTGCTTTCATTAATTAAAGAAATCGACCAATGTTATTTCTTTCCCCTTCGGGGTTTAGCCGGAAAAAATCTCATTAAAAAGGCCAAAGTTTTGGCTTGCATTGTCAAAGATAATATCAAAATGCGAAAAATTATCAAACTCCATAAACCGGCCTTAGTGGTTGGCATGGGCGGATCCATCAGCGGATTGTTTTTGAGGTTAAGCCATAAAGAAAAATGTCCGATTATTATTCACGAACAAAACACTTTAATTGGCAAAGCCAACAAATGGTCGCTAAAATGGGTGGATTACTTTCTAACTGCTTTTTCGCTTCCTCCGGTTCATCCTAGGCAAAAATGGATAGGCAATCCCCGATTTGATGAGGCTAAAAAGCTTTCAAACAAAGCAAGTAAACCCATCGGTTATTCTCATATCTTGATTGTTTCGGGTTCCCTAGGTGCCAAAATCATAAATAAAACAGCCATTGCGTTTCTTAAGTGCCCTCAAAGCCTAGGTTATTCCACAACCTTAATTACCGGAAACCGTTATTATGATGAGTGTGTCCAAGCGGTAGGCCCCCCCAGCAAACCTCATTATCAAATAATTCCTTTTTCGGATAACTTGTTAGAACTAATGAAGGAAGCAAATGTAATTGTGAGCCGAGCAGGAGGAACGACAATGTTTGAAATCTTGGGACTAAACAAACCCATGATTTTAATTCCTTCGGACAATGTAAGCGATGGTCATCAATTATCTAATGCTTTATGTTTTGCCAAGGAAAACTTAGCCTTTGTTATTGATGAAAAGAATTTAACTTTAGAAACCTTTCTTTCTTGTTTAAACAGAACCTGGGGTTTGAAAAAAGATCCTTCTAACCCTTATTTATCTCTTAAGGCAACTGAAGATTTTATCGCAATAATTGAGAAGGTGCTTAAAAGGTGAAAGGATTCAGGGAACTAGTCACTGACTTTAGTCTGGGCAAAATAAGTGAAAATGTCAGTTTTCAACATTTGACTTCTTTAAAAATCGGCGGTGTTGCCCGTTATTTATACGAGCCTGATTCGCTTGATAGTTTAATGATAGCCTATAAGTATTTAAAATCCCATCAGATCCCCACATATGTGATTGGAAACGGCACCAATTTGTTGGTTAGTGACGACCATTTTGACTTAGTATTAATTAAACTGACCAAATGCAACGGGTTCAAACCGCTTTTAGGCGGAGAGTTCATGGTTGAAGCGGGATGCCAAAGCGCAACCGTCGGACGCATTATTGCCAAATTGGGGTTTAGCGGATCCGCTTTTATGGCTATAATCCCCGGAACAATCGGGGGATTAATCTACATGAATAGCGGTGCTTACAAAAAAGAAACGGGGGACTTTTTATATCAATGTGACTATTTGGACGGTTTGGGCAATTTGGTTTCCCTGACAGACGGCTTTAATTTCAGCTATCGCCACAGCATTTTTCAAGAAATCGATTGTTTGATTATTAGGGGGTATTTTCGTTTCCCGCTTGCCCCAAAGGGAGAAGACCCATATCAAACGATTATTCGTTATAAAGAGTTAAAAAGAAATACGCAACCTTTAAATGAAAAGAACGCCGGAAGCGTCTTTCGCAATCCAGCAAACATCCATGCTTGGGAAATTATCGATTCATTAGGGTATAGAGGGTTTTCGATTGGGGATGCCGGGGTGAGCATGAAACATGCCAACTTTTTGGTCAATAAGGGCAATGCCACTTTTGAGGAAATGTATCGCTTGGTGAAGTTAATTCAAACTGATGCCAAAAAATATTTCAATATCGATTTAAAGTGCGAATGGAAAATTTTAAATAAAGAAGGATAAAACCCCATGCATTGGGGTTTTTTCCTCATACCCTATGAGTAGGAGGTAAAATAATGCACAATCAATTTGTCAATTATTTTTTAAATCCTTTTTCACAACATCGCGAATGTTTCCAAGGCGAAAAGGAAACTTTCACGAATGCGTGGGAAGGATTTATTCGTGGCAACCTTGTCAATGAACTCTATGCGCCATATTTCAATTATGTACCGAAAGAACCAAGGCCATTCACAGAAAAAGACCAATTGCTTTTGCCGGTTCAAGCCCTGGATTTTATGAGGGTGGAATTGAATCTGTATTTGGATACGCACCCCGATGACGTCCATGCCATCAATTTGTTTGCGCAAAACCAAATTGCCCTAAACGAAGCTAAAAAGCGCTATGAAGAACGCTTCGGTCCATTGGTAGTCTTTAATGCAACCGGTACTGAAACTCCATGGAGTTGGACCCAAGGATGGCCGTGGGAAGGGGGAAGAAGATAATGTGGATTTATGAGAAGAAATTGCAATACCCTGTTAATATCACCAAACGCGATTTACCCATGGCAAAAAACATTTTAACCCAATACGGTGGACCGCAAGGCGAACTTGCCGCCGCAATCCGTTATCTCAATCAACGCTACACGATGCCGGACGATTACGGAAAAGCTCTGTTGACCGATATTGGAACCGAAGAATTGGCTCACGTGGAAGTAATTGCCGCCATGGTTTACCAACTAACCAAAGGTGCGACAAAAGAAGAAATTATTGCAGCTGGACTTGGTCCGTATTATTCCAACCACGGACTGGATTTGTTCCCGGAAAACAGTAGCGGTGAACCGTTCACAACCGCTTATATTTCCGCGGTAGGGGATCCGATTGCCAATATTGAGGAAAACATGGCAGCCGAACAAAAAGCGCGGGCGGTTTATGAAAATCTAATCAACCTCGCCACAAGCGACGAAGTCATTCAACCGCTGCTCTTCCTTCGTCAAAGGGAGATTATCCATTATCACAGGTTTGCAGAATTGTTGCAAAGGTATCAAGAAATGGGGCTCAAGTAGTTCATTAAAAAAGGACACTCAGTCCTTTTTTAATTTGAAGGCATAACAAAAATAAACCCCAAATTTCAAAAACAATTGACAAATTTTAGGAATTAACATATAATCATGTTGACCAGAAGCTGTTATGATACCTTTTTTGGGACTAAAAAACCATATTTTTTATTTTTTCTGTTTATTTATTTGAAAAACCCTACTGATAATGATATAATATACTAAATTAGTGTAGTGTGTTTATTACCTAATTGGAAGGAGCAATGCTATGAATTCTCAAGTGAACCAACGCGATGAAGAAATGTTCAGTTCGAGACCAATCTTAAAAGTGGTTGGCATTGGCGGCGGTGGCGGTAACGCGATTAATCGGATGATTGAAAATGATGTCCGGGGCGTCGAATATATTGCCATCAATACCGATGCGCAAGTTTTAAGATTATCGAAAGCAGAAGTGCGAATCCAAATTGGTAAACAAATAACCAAAGGCTTAGGTGCCGGCGCAAATCCGGAAATCGGCCGTCGGGCTTGCGAAGAATCGGAAGCGGAAATTCGCGAAGCTTTGAAGGATGCCGATATGGTGTTTATTACCGCCGGTATGGGTGGCGGAACCGGGACCGGTGCTGCTCCGGTAATTGCGCGTTATGCCAAGGAAATGGGTGCTTTGGTTGTCGGCATTGTTACCAAACCATTTGGTTTTGAAGGTAAACGTCGGATGCAACAAGCCCTTCAAGGCATTGAAGAAATGCGTCCTTATGTTGATACTTTGATTATTGTACCAAATGATAAACTATTGGAAGTCATTGGCAATAATACCACATACCTAGAAGCGTTCCGTGAAGCCGATAATGTTTTGCGTCGCGGCGTCCAAGGTATATCGGAAATCATTTCCCTGCCGGGATTGATTAACGTGGATTTTGCGGACGTGCGGACAGTTTTGCAAGGTAAAGGTACGGCGCTAATGGGAATCGGTGCTGCCAGCGGTCCCAACCGGGCGGTTGATGCGGCGCGAATTGCCATCAGCAGTCCTTTGTTGGAAATTGACATTAACGGCGCAACCGATGCAATTGTTCAAATCACCAGCGACGTGGATATTACCATGAAAGAAATTGAAGATGTCATTTCGGAAATAAGAAGTGCTTCTTCAACCGAAATCGATATTATCCACGGTACAGGATTTAATATGGATTTACAAGGAGAAGTTGTTGTAACAGTAATTGCGACCGGTTTTGATACCACCAACAGCAAAGCAAAAGAAAAACGGGAAACAAGCAATGTTGATGACTTGGTTAATTCAGCCCGTCCGAAAACGGTTCAACGGGAATTTGAATTCGGTGGCGGCGAAACAACGATTCCGGGGCGCAAAGAAGACAGTCGCAAGACTGATCCGAAAATCCCAATTTGGTTAAAAAACAGATTTAAATAACTTAAACAAACAAATTGAACCCTCAATTTCCGAGGGTTCTTATGCTTTTTAAGGCAGGTTTTATGCCCCTTACTAGAATTTGTATTGCATTAAGGGGTCGATTTTGTTATAATAATGTGAATAGCGCCAATAAAAAAGGCTTTTTTGTTGTTTTATTAGAAGGAGGGTTGATGCCCGATGATTTTTGCACTAATGATAATACCCCTTTTTCTTCTTGCCAGTATTTATATAGGACTTAAGAAAAAAAACTACGCTTCACTCAGCTTAAAAATTGGCGCAGTAATCCTTGCGATTATTTATTTTTTTCGTTTATTTTCGCTGGATTATTTTGAAGAATTGTCCAATTCCCAAAACCTAATACCTTTTTCTTTTTTCCGCATCTTGTTTGTCCTTCTAAGGGCTTACACTTCGGGAGCGATTCTTGTCACCCTTGTCACCCCCTTTTTCAATAATAAACACTTTTCCCTCATCCTTAGCCGCTTTGTCCCGATAGTTGCCATTGTCAACTTTATTTTAATAAAACTAAATGGACAAGCCTTTTTAGGTCCGAGTTTTAGTTGGTCGACCCTAAGGATGTTTCAATTCGGATTGGAACAAGGCTTACTCTTAAGCATGGGGTGTTTAGCGTTTCTAACCAAAAAGTTTGAGCAAGAAGACTTAACGGTTAAAAGAATAGCCCAAGCATTCGGGATTTTTAGTTTTGCAACTCTCCTTGTAATGCCGCTTTATACCTTTAGAGGTATTTTTGGTCCGCTGGGCCAAACACCTAAGGATTTCAATCCTCTGCATCGGATAATACTTTACCTTTGCTTTTTGGTTCCGGCGGTTTTGTATATTCTTTTCCGTTCCAAAACGTACGAAAGCCGTTATTTGCTAACGGTGTTGCTTGCGGTTGCGGGGATATTCACTTATTTTAACAACTATGATTTTAACAGTTTTACAGTTTTAACCAAGTGGCCCTTGCATTTATGCAATACGGCAATGATTTTGATGTTTATCGCCTTTATCTTCCGCAGCAAAACTTTCTTTTATTTTAACTATTTTATCAATGTGGTCGGGGCCTTGATTGCGCTTGTTATCCCCAGCATATCAAGCGACTTCTTTTCCATCACCAGCATGCATTATTGGATTAACCACTTTTATGCCTTTATGCTTCCGCTTTTAGGGGTTGCCTTGCATATTTTCCCAAGACCGAACTTTAAATTGATTACCGCCTCTATCGGTGTCTTCAGTATCTATTTCATCGTTGTTGCTTTTATCAACAGTTGGTTTTACAATTACGATACAGGTGTCAATTACTTTTTCCTAAACGATGACTTTTTAGCCAAAAAGTTTGGTTTCTTAAAAACTTTAAGGTTTAACGGAATTTTCGATATTCCGGTGGGGAATTTAACGTTTAGGGTTTATCCATGGTATTGGCTGGGTATATATTTTGGCTTTATCTTTTTGACCTTCGCCACCTGGTTTGTTTATGACGCTTTATATAAAGTAAGCGATCATCATTATGATTGGCATGTTAGAAAAGTACGCCATAAACTTTTAGGTGGGGGTACAACAAGTTTAAGCATCGAGGAGATTAATGCCATGCAGGGAGTAAACAGTTCAATCAAAATAAGTAATTTTTCAAAAATCTATGGAAAAAATAAAACCAAAGCGGTAGATGACTTTAGTCTAGAAGTTCATCAAGGCGAGATTTTTGGTTTCTTAGGCCACAACGGAGCCGGAAAAAGCACTGTCATCAAGAGTTTGGTCGGTATCCAATCGATTACCGAAGGAACGATTGAAGTGTGCGGTTTTGATATTCAAAAAAACCCACTTCAAGCCAAACTCATGATTGGGTATGTCCCGGATAATCATGCGGTGTACGAACGGCTCACCGGAAGAGAATATGTAAGTTATATAGCCGATTTGTTTTTGGTCTCTACCGAAGACCGGAGGAACCGACTTGATAAATACGTCAAAATGTTTGGTTTGGAAGATGCCATTGATAAGCAAATTAAAACTTATTCCCATGGCATGAAACAAAAAATATCGGTAATCGCTTCGCTGATTCATAACCCGAAAGTTTGGGTGCTCGATGAACCGTTGACCGGACTTGATCCTACGAGCGCTTTTCAGATCAAAGAATGCATGAAAGATCATGCGAAAGCGGGAAATATCGTTTTCTTCTCCAGCCACATTATTGAGGTAGTAGAAGTAATTTGCGATAGGATAGCGGTTATCAATAAAGGAAAACTTGTTACGATTGAAAACCTTCACAATCTTAAAGAAAAAGGAATCTCGCTCGAGTCAATATACCTGAAATATGTCGGTGATATTAACCTTTTAGAAGGTGAACTAAATGTTTCATAGGTTAAAAACCCTCGTTGCCATGCAACTAGCCAATCGCTTGGCCTTTTCGATCAAACGCAATAAGGGCAGAGTGATTGCGGGGATATCTGTAAAGGTTACGCTTTTCTTTGGGTTGATATTTCTAATTGCGATGATTATCCCTACGTTTCAGGGTTTAACTTACATTACCGTAAACACTACCCTTTTGCAAGCGATTCTCTTTTTCACGCAAATTTTTGCTTTAATCGCTTGTACTATTGGTTTGATGAATACTTTGTATACGAGCAAGGATAATGCCATTCTTTTGGCGCTTCCCGCTCATCATAGCGAAATTTTTGTGTCGAAGCTAATAGTTTTTTATTACTTCGAATTCCGCAAAAACCTCTTATTGTTGCTACCGCTCTTCCTGGGATACGGTTATCATTTTCGCCAATTGTATGGTTTTGATTTTGCCTTCATCTCTAAAGTCTTTTTAATGGCTGTGGTGATTCCGTTATTTCCGGTGTTGATTGGAGCACTGCTTTCGATTCCGCTTGTTTTTATTGTGAACTATCTAAAACGCCATCCTTTCTTAAATGCTGTGGTGGTCGGTATATTGATGTTTTTGGCCTTTTTGGGTATTAGTTCTTTGGTCAGCATTGTCACCCAAAAAGAACATTTGCGGCTAGACACTTTTATCGATATTCTGGTAACTGGAGTAAGTGAAGGAATACCGCGTTTTAACAAATTGTCGCTCTTTTACAACAACATTAATAATTTCATTTTTAGCGGAAACAATTTTTCTGTCCTCTTTGGCAATTTGGGCATTGTCTTGGCGGTAATTGCCGGACTGCTTGTTTTGGTTTTTACCGTATCGATTTGGACTTACTTCCGTTTAACGGTTTTTACCTTCGAACAAGCCAAAACCAATCGCTACCGCTCCCAAATGAAGCAAACTTCCAATACCTACTTTACCTTTCTGAAAAAAGAAATTAAATCGCTTCTACGCAGTAGCGATCAATTAATTGCCCAATTCTTTTCGCTTCTGTTGCTCCCCTTTTTACTTTATATTTTGAATCTGATTTTCTTAAGTTTTAAAATCAGTCCATTTGGGGAAAAAATTGTTGTCGGGGTTAACCTTTGTATCGGACTCCTTCTCCTCACAACCGCAAACACCAACAGTGCTACGGCCTTAACTAGAGAAGGAACGGAGTTTTATTTATTGAAAACCACGCCAACCAACTTGAAAAGCATCACTTGGGCAAAACTGACGATTAATTTCGCCGCTTCGATTTTGATGATTTTGGCGACCGTCATTGCGCTGCTGAAAGTTCATGTGTTTAGTAGTGGCATCACTTTAATGATTGGTTTAATCTTTCTATTGATCAATTCCGGACACATTCTTTGGTCTTATGAACTTGATTTAATGAATCCGAGGTTTTTGGAATATGCCAATTCCCAATCCATTGACGATAATCCCAATGCCACAAAGTCCATTTTAATTGGAACGGTGATATCATTGGGGCTCTGCGGGATTGCGATTGCCATGTTGTTTGAAAATGTGGCGACCGGTTGGATTAGATTGCTTTTGCTTTCCTTGGTTTTCTTTGGCATCAGACTTTATATGCTTTTAAGCAAAAGCAAACTTTACTTTAATGAAATCGGGGAGGAATAAAGAATGAATAAAAAATTAGTTATCTTTATTGTTACCCTTGTGGTTGTCATATCGATTGCGTTTGTGGCCGTATTCGGCAGCGAATCTTTTGGCAAATATCACAAAATTAAAATGGATTCCATTTTCTTTCTGAAAAACGATGGCACGCCATATGATAACAATGCCATTGTGGTGAAACCTCAAGGTCAAGACGAAGTGATTCTTAAATGGGGTTATGCGCCGGATAATGCAGATGTGGATATTACCGACATCATAGTGGAAAGCAATAAGCCGGATGACGTAAATGTCAAATTGGACGGCGAACAGATTATAATCACATTTGTAAATGATGTTGATGTCAAAATAATGTTAGAGTGTTTTGAATACAGCCGTAAGACCTATATTAATTTTGTAAAATACAATGGTGAAGATGAATGGTAAAATAATAAACCCTGGTAATTACACAAGATATTTGTGTAAAATAAAAATTGATAATAAAAAAATTAAATTTTTAAGAGATTAAAAGGAGAAAAGGTTATGAATTTATTTAAAAAATTTACCAAGTTTGGTGTTGTGCTTATTATAAGCTTATTCGCCGTCTTTTTGGTAAGTTGCGATGTGGAATTGACAGAACCAGAAACAATTAAATCTGTTCGTTATTCCGGCGTTACCATCAATGCTCCGGAAAAGTCCATCGTAACTATCGAAGAAGGTGCGGATGTTGTAAAAGTCATTACCCAAGATGGGTTAACCAAAGTTGCGTTTTTGCAACCCGGAAATGCGAAAATAAAAATCAGAGAAAAAACTAAAGTAACAATTCATGAAATAGAAATCATTAAACAAATTACCAGCTTTGGCTTCGGCGAAAACCTTACCGGTTATTTAAATGGTCACCTTCCAAGTGGGGTTTTCTCCAAATTCTTGCGTGATGAAGTTAAGCCGTACACGGTTGGAATCGATTCACCTTACATTATCGATATTACTTCATCGAGTGTCGTATTTGATGAACAAGTTAATCCGGTCATTAGTCCGCTTAATTTAACCAATGACCGACTTGAATATCAATTAAAAATTGACGGGGAAGCAGTTGATTTTGACACCTACGCTACCTTAAACGAAGAAGTAGGACTAAAATTTAAAGAAGCAGCTTTAGGAAAAGAAATCGAAATCGTGGTTTCGCTTCGTTACAACTGGAACAATTTGGCACCTCTTTCTCATACTGTATTGGTTCAAGAAGGCGTCAATGTTTATACTGACGCAGAATTGAAAGCGGTTTTTGCAAACCTCGATGTTCATGACATTCATATTCATCGCAATATCGAAGCCCAACTTGATGAAAGCCAATACTACACTTTAAATGGCGAAAAGATTCCGTACAATTTCAGTGATATTTCGACCGAAGAACTACGCGGCGTTCATGGCAATGCTTATCGTCGTTACCATGCAACATCAATCGGTGAGTTAACCGTTCACGGAAATTACTTCACAATTGACGGAAGTAAACTCCCATTACTAAAAGGTTTGGATGCAACTGTTGACGATTTCGGCAACGACATCAGCCAACAAGGCGGTTTTGTTGATGTTGACGACACAATCGTCGCCACCCAATCCAGTATTTTTAGAAGCGGAGTAGGCACTGCGGGGCCAGATGGCGGTTTTGTAAAATACGAAAACATGTACATTATCGGCAATTCCAACTTGCCTGATTCTGAGGATGATACAATCTCTGGTGGTTACATCGGTTTACGCAATACCCGCGATACGATGATTGTCGACAATGTCCGCATCAACTTTACCACCGATGGTATTTTCACCACCCATACCGGCACGAAAGCGGAAATTAATTATGTTTACATCACCAATTCTTGGGCTGCCAGTATCCTTCTTTGGGGAACCGAAGAAATCATCATTAACGATTCCTATTTGGAAAAATCAGGTTCCGCCGCAATCACCGTTATTGACGATAAAGATGAAGGCGGAGGAATCAACGACCCGGTTGTCTATGTAAACAATACGGTAATCAACAATATCGTTTCCCGTAACAGTCCGTGGTTTGAAGCCTATCAATTAAAAACTATTGGTTTATTGGTCAGTCAAATCGAAGGCGCTATGCAAGCCATCAACGACTTTGCTTTAAGCCAAGGCATTCCGTTCGACAAGTCGATTATTGTTACACCGGAGACCAATCCAGAGGATTCCAGTTTCAATTTCACCTTCCTCCTTCAAAACAGCAACCCTATCACCAATTTTGATGATAAATTCCAAGTGCGTTTGATCATTGACGGTGTGGAATCGTATCGGACTTTCAGCGAAACCGAAGAACCGTACAAACATTCAAATGAATTGATTGGCGCCATCGCTTCGCAAGGTGCGGTCTTTACACCGTTTGGTTATGATTTGGCAACTGCTATGGCACAAAAACTAGCCGAAAACCCAACATATCAATATGTACTCCAAAACGGAACCGCGCAACAAAAAGAAGAAGTTATCATGGCGTTGTTTGCGGAAGCGGTAATTGAAGGAACATTTACCCACAATGACAAATACCTAGAACTCCATCCGGACGTCGTGGTTGCGGGTGTCGACTTTAAAGCGATTGCTATTGTGGAAATGCAAAACAAAAATTAATTGATTGACAAAAAAGCGTGAAAATTTTCGATGATTATCGATTATCACGCTTTTTGTTTTTTTTTAGATACATTAAAATTGCAAAACAAAGGCATTATAAGTATAATTATAAAGGTATAAAAAAGAAAAGAGGAAAAAGCATGAAAAAATTATTAATCGTGGTTGATTTTCAGAATGATTTTGTGGATGGGGCCTTGGGTTTTCCCGGCGCGGAAAAGTTGGAAGAAATCATCGTGGAAAAGATCCAAAGCTATCGCCAAAACAACTATGAAGTAGTCTTCACCTTGGATACGCACCAACCAAATTACCTGGAAACCGAAGAAGGAAGAAAACTTCCTGTTCCTCATTGTCTAGAGGGAACCAAAGGGCATGAGTTATACGGGAAAGTTAAAGACCTTGTAATACCAATCGATCAAGTTTTCATCAAGGAAACCTTCCCATCATTGGATTTAGGCAACTATTTAAGAGGCAAAGATTTTGATGAAATCGAAGTTTGCGGACTTGTTTCCAATATTTGCGTGTTGTCGAATGCGGTGATAGCGAAAGCGGCCTGCCCAGATGCCCAAATAATTATTGATGCGAAAGCCACCCAAAGTTATGATTCCCAATTGCACAAAGCCAGCCTTGATGTCATGAAAGGTTTATTAATGGAAGTAATCAATTATGAAAACGATAAATAACGACAGTTATGCCTTGCTGGTTGACTTTTATGAACTAACCATGGCCAATGGTTATTTCTTAAGCAATAAAAAAGAGGAAATAGTTTATTTTGATTTATTCTTTCGCACTGTTCCCGATAAAGGGGGATATGCGATTTTTGCGGGGTTGTCGCAAATAATCGAATATATCGAAAACCTTCGTTTTACCGAAGAGGATATAAACTACTTGCGCACCAAAAACCGTTTTGATGAAGCTTTTTTGAGTTACATAAAGGAATTTTGTTTTACGGGGGATATTTATTCGGTACCGGAAGGCACCGTGGTATTCCCCAATGAACCTTTAATCATAGTGCGGGCTAAAGCAATCGAAGCTCAATTGATTGAAACATTCTTGCTTCTCACTGTTAACCACCAATCTTTGATTGCCACAAAAGCCAGCCGAATCATGCGTTCGGCAGGAGAAAGAATCGTTTTTGAATTTGGAACGCGTAGGGCTCACGGACCAAGCAGCGCTATTTTGGGAGCCAGAGCAGCCTATATTGCCGGAGTGAACGGCACATCATGCACTTTGACGGATAAACTATACGGTGTTCCCGCTTCCGGGACCATGGCTCATTCGTGGGTTCAGATTTTTGATTCCGAGTACGAAGCTTTTCACACCTACGCAACGCTTTATCCCGACAATCCTACCTTTTTGGTTGACACGTACAATGTGTTGCAAAGCGGCGTACCCAATGTCATTAAAGTCGTCAAGGAAGTTTTATGGCCCAAGGGGTTAACCAAATGTAATATTCGGATTGATTCGGGTGATTTAACCTATCTATCCAAAGAAGCCAGAAAAATGCTTGACGAGGAGGGACTATTTGATTGCAAAATCGTGGTTTCCAATTCCTTGGACGAAAAGTTGATTCTTGATTTATTGAACCAAGGCGCATCCATCGATGCCTTTGGGGTTGGCGAAAAACTGATTACTTCCAAAAGCGATCCGGTTTTTGGCGGTGTTTATAAATTGGTAGCGGTGGAAAAGGACGGCGAAATAGTTCCAAAAATAAAAATCAGCGAAAATGTTGCCAAAATAACCACCCCGCATTTCAAATGCGTTTACCGTTTATATGACAAAATAACCCAAAAAGCGATTGGAGATGTCATTTGCGTTCATGATGAAACGATTGACGAAGAAAAAGAGTACTTGCTTTTCCATCCAGAACACCCTTGGAAGAAAAAGACGGTTACGAATTTTTGGGCAAGGAAACTACATGAACCCATTTTTTTAAACGGAAACAAGGTTTACGCGGAACCTGAGCTTGATAGCATTCGCGCTTATTGCCAAAACGAATTATCTTCCTTTTGGGACGAGGTAAAACGTTTTGACAATCCTCATGTTTATATCGTAGATTTATCAAAAAAATTATGGGATATCAAAATGTCATTCTTGAAAAAAGATTAATTTTGTCCAAAAGGGCAATAATAATCTTAGAGGGAATGATGAATTATGAATAACAAAAAACAATTGATGGCTCAAATCAGAAGCGACATTAATCGTTTAGGGGGAAATTACCCTATTATGGCAATTTACAAAAACAACCGTTTTGTTGATTATACCTTAAGCACCGAAGTTAAGGTCGTCGATGACGAAAACAGTTATGAGATGACTTTGATTGAACTTCTACATCAGTTGGAAAACGATGATCTTTAAAATTTCCTTTTCTTAAATCCCCTTTTGGGGATTTTTTTGTTGAAATCCTGCCAAAGAAGGACTAAGAGTTTCTTAGTCTTTTCTTTATAAAACGGGTTATAACTCGACAAATTTTCTTTTTTGGTTTTGTTATACTGTAGTGGCAATAAGGGAGTGATAGAGTGGTACTTTATTGGGATTTAATTGTGGCTTCAACTATACTCGTCAATTACTCTTTTATCAAAACGCTGCTTGTTTTGTTTAAAGAAAGAACCATTTGGTGGCGAGTCCTACTCACCTTAACCATTAGTTTGGTTTCGCTTTTTATTTATTTTTTTCCGGGAGAACTCTTGTTTTTGCGTTATACGGTTGGGATATGGATGGGACTTGTTGCCTTCCCAAGCAAAATAAAAACAAAAATAATACAGATTGCGGGGTTGTATATCTTGAATTATGCTTTTATCGGAAGTTTGGTTGTTTTTAATATTCAATCTATTTTATGGATTCTTATTTCGCTTTTTTACATTGTCGTTTTGTATTTAATTATTAATTTTAAAATAGGCATAAACCAAGCCGTTCTTACATATGATGTTATTATCCTGCCTCTAAAGAATTTGAAAGCTTATTTGGATACGGGCAATCTTTCTTCATATGAGGGAAAACCAATTGTTTTTCTGGATGAAAGGTTTAAAAACACTTGCTTTAACCAAATTGGTTCGACACAAATCAGTTCCATAAACGGATTGTTGGAGGTAAATGTTTACCAAGGACCGTTTTTGCAAATTGGCAAAAAAACCTATGATGTTTATTATTGTTTTGCCAAATTGGAAGCTTATGATGTCTTGCTTAATTATTTAATGGGGGTTAGTCATGATTAAATTTATAATAAAGTTAATCGCTCGGATTTTGACGGTAAAGCAGGGCGGAGTTTATTATATCAATAGCACCAATATTTTACCGGCGCCGCTTCCGGAAAAAGAGGAAATGGCGCTTTTGCTTAGGGTGAAGGAAGGAGATATCGAAGCGCGCAATACCTTGATTATCCACAATTTGCGTTTGGTGGTGTTTATTGCCAAAAAATTTGAGGGAACCAAGATCAATTTGGAAGATCTAATCAGTATCGGCTCCATGGGTTTAATCAAAGGCGTGCAAACCTTTAAGTTAGAGAAAAACATCAAACTGGCCACCTATGCCTCTCGTTGTATCGAAAACGAAATATTGATGCATTTGCGCAAAACTTACCGAATGCGTCAAGAGATTTCGTTGGACGAAGTGTTAAGCGTCGATTCTGAAGGAAACGAAATGGTTCTTTCCGATGTCTTGGGCGATTCGGCTGTATCGTCTTTAACCAAATTAACCGAAGAAGAAAAAAAGGAACGGCTTTATCAAGCCATCGAACACTTAAGCAAACGGGAAAAAGAAATCATCACAATGCGCTTTGGTCTTTTTGGCCATGAAATCATGACCCAAAAAGAGGTGGCTGATATGCTGGGAATCTCACAATCTTACATATCTCGGTTGGAAAAACGCATAATTGATAAAATGCGTCAAGAAATTGAGGCTTTTGTCCGCCCTGCCTAAAGAAAAAAATTTCTAAACGCATAAGATGCATAAAATAGACACATACTCCTTATAGGAGGTGTGTTTTTTGATGCGCACGAAAGTGGAAATTACGGGAATCAATACCTCGGAACTAACGGTGATTCCTTCCGAACAAGTCATGGATTTAATTAAGCGCAGTCAAGCTGGGGATTATGAAGCGCGTGACGAATTGGTACATGGCAATATCAAATTGGTTTTAAGCGTAATCAAAAAATTCAATAATCGGGGCGAAAACGTTGACGATTTGTTTCAGGTCGGTGCTATGGGGCTGTTAAAAGCAATTGATAATTTCGATTTTTCCCATAATGTCAAATTCTCGACTTATGCGGTGCCGATGATCATTGGGGAGATTCGCAGGTATCTGCGCGATAATTCCAAAATACGGGTTTCCAGATCTTTGAAAGATACGGCTTACAAAGCGTTGCAATTCAAAGAAAAATTTATCGGCGAACATTTTCGCGAACCAAGCATTGAAGAGATAGCCGCGGGAATGGGAGTCGATTCGCTGGATATCGTCATCGCACTCGAAGCAATTCAAGAACCGGTTTCGATTTTTACCCCGATTTTCAATAACGGGGGCGATGAAATAATGTTAATCGATCAGATTGCGGACACCAGCAACAGCGAAGAAAAGAAACTCAACCAAATGATTATCGAAGAAGGAATAGCAAGGCTAAACGACCGGCTAAAAAACATAATCTACGATCGTTATTATCTGGGCAAAACACAAATGGAAATAGCGGAGGAAATCGGAATCTCCCAAGCCCAAGTTTCCCGTTTGGAAAAAAGTGCGTTAAAAATTATTTTTGGTAAAGACTAATATTGCATGTTGCATCAACATGCATTTCTTTTTTTTTATCAGATGTTAGTGCCGAAATATGCAAAAACAACTAAAATAGTAAAAAATGTGGTATAATAAATAGGATTCTAGGAGGTGCAAACAATGCCAAAAAGAAACCGCTCCATTGATATCACAACAATGGTTTTGCTTTCCATTCTTGTAGCTTTCGCAATAGCTTTAAAAGTATACAGTTTTACAACAATATCAATGCGTATAAGTTTTTTTGCCATTCCTATTTTGGTTGCGGGGATGATTGCCGGGCCGGCATTGGGAGGACTAGCCGGTTTTTTAGCTGATTGCGTTTACGGTTTGGTTTTCTCAAGTTTTGCCTATAACCCGTTTTTTGCCATCTCCATGACGCTTTGGGGTGTTGTTGGCGGATTCCTTCCACGCAAACAAGGGGGAAAAGTCAATATTTTGGCTATGACGATAATGGTTCTCTTTATGTCGCTATTGGAAACATCGATTAATACGTTGGGAATGTATTTGTTCTACGGCGCATCCGTTGCTTTTGCCGATTTGCCGCTAAGGATAATCACCTTGTTTGTAAAATGGCCTTTCATTGTTGCATCCATCAAAATCCTAGATGAACGTTTAATCTATCAATTTATTGTAAGTCAAAAACTAAACAGTTCAAAAGTAAAAAAAGCAACTTCATTTAAGTAACGAAACCAGAGGTATTATATGAGTCAAAAAAATTTAGTAATGTTAGCCATTCTCGATGGTTTTGGCAAAAATCCAAAACATTATGGGAATGCGGTATATCATGCGAAAAAGCCTAATTTGGATTATTTGTTTTCCGAATATCCGACTGTCAGCTTAAAAACCAGCGGTGAAGCGGTCGGCCTTCCCGAAGGTCAAATGGGAAATAGCGAAGTCGGACACTTGAACATCGGCGCGGGAAGAATAGTTTACCAATCCTTGACAAGAGTGAATATAGCGGTAAAGGAGGACACCCTTGCCGACATGCCCGCCATTCATACTGCATTCGAACATGCTTTAAAAAACAATTCCGCTTTACATGTGATGGGATTACTATCTGACGGCGGTGTTCATTCGCACCAGGATCATATCTTTTATTTAATAAATAAAGCCAAATCTTATGGCATAAAGGAAGTATTTGTCCATGCCTTTTTGGATGGACGTGACGTTTTGCCAAAATCAGCCCTAACCTATCTCGATGAACTTCAAAAACATTTGGAACCCGGCATTAAGTTGGGTGTGGTTTCAGGTCGCTATTATGCGATGGACCGCGATAAGAATTATGCCCGTACCCAAAAAGCTTACGATGCCCTTGTTTTCGGCAAAGCGCCGGTGAAAGATTACCGGACCGGTATTCTCGATTCATATGAAGCTGGAATAACCGATGAATTTGTGGTTCCGTTTATAGTAAGCGAAGGAGCGGTAATCAAAGAACACGATAGCGTTATTTTTGCCAATTTCCGTCCTGACCGCGCTATTCAAATCAGTTTGGGATTAACTAATCCAAGCGAAACCAAGTTGGATAACACTGTTAATTTTACCGATTTATGCTTTGTGTGCATGATGCTTTACAGCGAAAAGGTCAAAGGGTTAATCAACTTTGATTTGCAAACCCTTGATAACCTATATGGCGATGTCATCGCAAAATTGGGATTAAAGCAATTGAGGATTGCGGAAACGGAAAAATATGCCCACGTCACTTATTTCTTTGACGGCGGAGTCGATAAAGAAATCGAAGGCGCAACCAGAATCCTGGTTCCTTCGCCAAAGGTTGCCACTTACGATTTGCTTCCAGAAATGAGCGCTCCCGAAGTTACCAAGCGTGTACTCGAAGCGATAAAATCCGAAGAATACGATACCATTATACTAAACTTTGCCAATTGCGATATGGTAGGCCATACAACGGTTTTTGACGCCGTTGTCAAAGCGGTGGAAACCGTCGATAAATGCATTGGCGAAATCCATCAAGCGGTAGAACAAGTGGGCGGAACCCTGATAATAACCGCCGACCACGGGAATGCGGAGCAGGTCTTTGACGAAGAGGGCAATTTATATTCCTCGCATACCACCTTTGATGTTCCGTTTTGCGTGGCCAATAAAAACGTGGAATTGCGAGAAGTTGGAATCCTGGCCGATATTGCGCCGACCATGTTGGAACTGCTCGGTATTGAACAGCCAAAAGAAATGACCGGAAAAAGCATGATAAAAGGATGGAAAAAGTGAAAGAAAAGAACTCGGTGCTCAACATTCTGTTTGTCGGGCTGATTGCAGTTTTATACGGCTTGTTTATTGGGGCAATAGTATATGCCTTATCATCATTCTTTAGCATTTTTATCTTCTTTGGTTCTTATTTAATCGGACGCTTCATGTTGAAATACTTAAGTTACTATACGACTTTTCATAAAATCCTGGCCGGTATTTATGCATTGCTTTGCTATTTAAGTTATATGGGTATTTTAATCTTTTTGTTCTTGATAAACGTTTTTCACTTGGAACCAAGCGCTATTTTCAGTTTGCCAATTGGTTTTATTTGGGAAATCTTTTTGAATAATATGGGGATTTTCGATTGGTTAATTCTCATTCTCATGCCGATTAGCGCTTATATGTATTTGGAATATCGTGGAAAATTATAATTACTAACCTCTTTTTTGGAAAACCAAAAAAGGGGTTTTTATATTTTCCCAAAAATATCCATATATATGCTATAATAAAAATGAAAAAAGCGATTTTTCGAAAAATGGTGATTAAACATGAAATGTCCAATTTGCGCTTTTGAGATTACATCCCTTTGCCCAAAGTGCGGCTATATAGTTTACGAAACCCCTAAAATGGGTTTTTTAAGTCGCCTTTTTAAAGAAAAACAAACAGAGATAACTTACCAAAACGAGTCGATAATTCGCTTAATGGATTTTTTGCGTTTCTTTTGGCGGTTAAAAACGTCTGACGATTATATTTCCAGGAAAGCATATATCCAAAGATTGAAGGAGGAAGAAGAAAACGTCCGGTTTTTTCAAAATTTGAAGTCAAACCGTTTGTTGGAGACTTTTTGCCGAGAAGAACAATTTGCAAGCAAAAACGTGGATTTTTACCTTGAATTATTTGCCAATTTCCCCACACTCATCGAGGAAATAAACCATGATTATGTCAAAAGACACCTAGAAAGTGAGAAAGCTTATTTTGACGAGTTGTTTAAAGCGGTAGATGAATCAATAGTTTTGGATGAGGAACAACGCATAGCCATTTTAACCGATGAAGATTATTGCTTGTTGATTGCTGGGGCAGGCTCTGGGAAAACCACGACGATTGCGGGGAAGGTTAAGTATTTGGTGGAAAAAAAACAAATTGACCCCAAAGACATATTATTCATTTCCTTCACCAACAAAGCGGTTAATGAATTAAAAGAGCGGATAAATCATAAATTCAAAATCGATTGTCCGATTGCCACTTTCCATAAATCAGGTTACGCCATTATCAACAAAGAACGCAATGTCTTACACACCAATATTGTTACCGAAAAACAGCAGTTTCTAATCATTAATCAATTTTTATCGAAAACAATTCTTGGCGACAAGGAATTGGTTAAAAAGTTGATTACGTTTTTTGGGTATTATTTGGAAATTCCAGAACATGCCTATGCGACGCAAAATCAGGAACAATTTTTCAATTTAATTGAGCGCAAAGACTATTCAACTTTAAAAGATAATTTGGGAGAAGTGAATTTACAGCTAATTCATGCCCGTACCAAGAAAAAATACACCATCAAAAATGAATTTTTGCGTTCAATTGAAGAAGTGCAAATAGCCAACTTTTTGTATTTGCATAATATTGATTATATATATGAAAAACCGTATAAGCATAAAATCCCGAATGCCAAAAAACTCTATACTCCGGATTTTTATATAACTCAAAACGAAAAAGAATGTTACATTGAGCATTTCGGTATTTCCGAAGATGGAAAAAATGACCGCTTTACCAAAGAAGAATTGGAAAATTATATGATTCGCATGAAATATAAGATCATGCATCACAAAACGTTCGGTACCGATTTGATTACAACCTATTCCACTTATCTCGATGGAAGAGACTTAATTGCCCATTTAGAAGAAGAACTCCTTAAAAAAGGTTTCGAACTTAAAAGAAAAGATGATAGGGAAGTATATAACCAAATCGTAGCTAATGATAAAGAAAAATATTTTAACAAGTTTACTTTATTTGCTCAAAACTTTATCAACAACTTTAAAACCAGGGCTTATACCGAACGCGATTTTGCCCACCTTCGCCAAATGACCAACAATGTGCGGACCTTGCTTTTTTTCGATATTGTCGAGCAAATCTATTTACACTATCAAGGTTTTTTAAAAGCCAACAATGCCATTGATTTTCAGGATATGATTAACGAATCGGCCCTTATGCTGGAAGATTTCACCAAAATGAAAGACAAAATCCGGTTTAAGTATGTTTTTGTGGATGAGTACCAAGATATCTCCCGACAACGCTTTAACTTGGTGGAAAAGTTGTCGCAACTTACGGATGCCAAGATTGTCGCAGTGGGGGACGACTGGCAATCAATCTTTGCGTTTGCGGGGGCGGAGATTAGTCTTTTCACCAAGTTCAAAGAGTTCATGGGTTATGCCAAAGAATTACCTTTAACTTATACTTATCGGAACGCCCAGGAATTGATAAATATTGCCGGGGGATTTATCCAAAAAAACACCACCCAAATACAAAAGCAATTAAAATCTCCGAAACATATTAAAAAACCGATTGTAATTTATACTTATAGCGAAGTTGACAAAGAAAACAACAAAAAAGGGTATACGGCCATTCTCAAAAACCGCGCCAAAAAAGTAGAAGAAATTATCGGGAAGATTATTCAAGTCGAAGGAACTGAAAAATCGATATTGCTTCTTGCCAGATATAACTTTGAAAAAAACAATTTGATTAAAACCGGACTTTTCTCCGAGGGAAGAAAAGAAAGGATTTATTCCAAAAAGTTCCCCAAAGCAAAACTTGCCTTTATGACCGTGCATCGCGCTAAGGGTCTTGGTTATGACAATGTGATAGTTGTGAATGCAGAACACAGTGTTTATGGTTTCCCTTCCCAAATTGAAGATGATCCGATAATGAAGTTTGTCACCTTTGATGACCAATCATATGAATTTTCCGAAGAACGACGGTTATTTTACGTTGCTTTGACCAGAACGAAAAACCGCGTGTTTATTGTAACCTCGGAAATTCGACCGTCGAAGTTTGTGATTGAATTAATTAACGATTACCGAGATCAAGGCGTCGTCGTTCATGGTAATATTGCAGAGACCGTTAGGGACCTACGCGAAAACCGCTTGCGTTGCCCAAAATGCCATTATCCCCTTCAAGCGCGCAAAAACTTTGCTTTAGGACAAAAACTATATATTTGTACCAACGAACCGGAAATATGCGATTTTATGACTAACGATATGCGAGGAAAAGGCAATATTCATTTGTGCGACAAGTGTGATGGGTTCATGGTAGTAAAACCCGTCAAAGATTCCGATCGCTTTATCTTTGGCTGCACCAATTATTTGAAAAACGGAAAAGGTTGCAACAACGTCTACCCGATTGACAGTTATCAAGACGATTAAAAATGCAACCGATTACAGAGATATTTCCCTTTTAAAACTTTCCAAGATGTGGTATACTATATATAATTGAAAAAAGAAAAAAGGAGTTGAAAAAACGATGCCATTTATTATTGATGTTTATGCGCGGGAGGTTCTTGATTCACGGGGTAATCCAACCGTCGAAGTCGAAGTTGAAACCGAAAGCGGTGCTTTTGGCCGCGCAATCGTTCCATCCGGCGCTTCCACCGGTGAACATGAAGCTGTGGAATTACGGGATGGCGACAAAAACCGTTATTTAGGCAAAGGCGTATTGAAAGCAGTTGAAAATGTTAACGAAATTATTGCACCGGAAATTGTGGGTTATGATGTTACTGATCAATTGTTAATCGATAAACTATTGATTGAATTGGACGGAACACCTAACAAATCCAAACTTGGCGCCAATGCCATTCTAGGCGTTTCCATGGCTTGCGCAAAAGCTGCTGCGGATTATTACGGAATTCCGCTATATCAATACTTTGGCGGTTTCGGAGCTAAACAATTGCCAACCCCAATGATGAATATTATTAACGGCGGATCGCATGCAGATAACAATGTCGATTTCCAAGAATTTATGATTATGCCGGTAGGTGCTCCTACTTTTAAAGAAGCCATCAGAATGGGTGCCGAAGTTTTCCACAATTTAAAGAAAGTATTAAATGCCCAAGGCTTAAACACTGCAGTCGGTGACGAAGGCGGATTTGCCCCTGATTTAGAATCCAACGAAGCAGCTATCAAAGCTATCATTGAAGCCATCCGTAAAGCTGGTTATGAACCAGGTAAAGACGTTTACATTGCCATGGATGTAGCCTCCAGCGAATTCTATAATAAAGAAAGAGGAAAATACGTTCTTTCTGGCGAAGGCAAAGAATTTACTTCCAAAGAACTTGTTCATTTCTATGAAGAATTGGTAAAAAAATACCCAATCATTTCCATCGAAGACGGTCTTGACGAAAACGACTGGGAAGGCTGGGCTTATTTGACCAAAGTTTTAGGCGATAAAGTTCAATTGGTAGGCGACGATTTATTTGTTACCAATCCGGAATATCTCAAAAAAGGTATTGAAAAGAAAGTTGCCAATTCCATTCTTATCAAAGTTAACCAAATCGGTACTTTATCCGAAACGTTTGCTGCAATCGAAATGGCAAAACGTGCCGGTTATACAGCTGTCGTATCGCATCGCAGTGGCGAAACCGAAGATACGACGATTGCGGATATCGCAGTGGCGCTTAATACCGGTCAAATCAAAACTGGCTCGATGTCAAGAACCGACCGGATTGCCAAATATAATCAATTGCTCCGTATCGAAGATGAACTCGGCGATGTAGCAGTATACGGCGGATTATCATCATTCTATAATTTAAGAAAATAAGGAAAAAAAAGGTATTGAATCAGTCTCTATCAACGGTTCAATACCTTTTCTTTAATTATGATGATGTTAATTCTGGTTTATTCTTTTGCTTTCGAATAATGGTTGGCAAAAACAACAAAACCACCCCCGCAATTATCGCTAATAAACTCAATGTTTGTGATGGGGATAAATTGCCGATAAATGCACCGCGATCATCTTCCCGGGCGAATTCAATCAAAAAGCGGAAAGTGCCGTAACTCATTAAATAAATGGCGAGTTGGTGTTTTTTGATAAAATGCAAAACAAAGAACAAACCAAAACAGAAGATTGATTCGATTAATTGCGTTGGAACTACTTTTACCGCTTCCAAACCGCCTTTAAAGGTAAAACTTGGAATCGATCCCTTGGGAAAGGTTATGCCATACCAAGCTTCGGTTTCTCCCCCGTGGCAACACCCTGCCAAAAAACATCCGATACGGCCAAAAGCATGGGCTAAAACGACGCCGATGATAATATGATTTAAGTAGGTAAGCAAATGTTTTCGCTCGGAAGGCAAGAAGAAGTATAACAATGGAATAATGACAATTATGCCACCGATAAAGCCGCCTAAATAGGTTATTCCTTGCATCCGGAAACCTTCGCTTGGGTTTTCGATATAATGGAATAAGCCATTGAAGAAGGTGGCAAAGAAAAGCATGCCTGCACCCGATATAGACATAATAATTATCAAGCGGTCAATGGTTTTATCGGGAAGTTGAAATTTCTTGGCAACCCGCATTAAGTAAGCAACCATGGCAACAACGCCAATTGTAATCATTAACGGGAATAAAAACTCATATTGATATAACATGATGACCTCACACTTTCTAACATTATGACTAATTATACCATAAAATGACTCATTTTAATCAATAGATACTTTGCAATTAATGGAAAAAAGCGAAAAAAATGGGATTTTTTAATGTCCAAGGTGTGATAAATGCTTGATAAATTGCTTCCTTTATAGTATAATGAAAGTAGGTGAAACATATGGAAATTGTTGAACGAATATTAAAAGCAGAAAAAAATATCAAACACAGTTTACTGTTAATCAAAGTTTTGCTCCTTTTTTCTAGCGACCCAGAGAACCAACGAAAACTTGATTATATCGAACGTAAGTACCAAGATTTACAATCGACTTTAATGCTTTATGAATTAAAGTTAAACGAAATCAATCAAGACGAAACGGAAATCAATGCTTTATATAATCAAAGCGCCAATGACTGCGAAACGATTTTAAACATGCTCGCGGAAATTAAAGAAGATATTTTTCCGCGCTTTAAGCTTGCCAGTATGATTATTATCGATAACATGAACAACGAAACGCTGGAAAATTTTTATGAAGAATTAAAGCGTGTTTTAAGCGACTTTAATAACATTGACGAAGCTTGCGATTATTTGTATTATCATACCGGTGATATGCTTTCCAATTTTATCACCGATTTGCTTGCTTACATTAAGGCTTATGCACCGGAACGCCTTTTACGGTTGATTCCGATTGCTTACTTTGAAAGCAAACAAACTATAATCACGTTGTCCTTTGTCGACTGGGTACAAATATTCAACAATATTCGCTTTACCTTAAAATATGTCGGTAATTTGGAAAAAACCAAATATCAAGCTTTAATGGAACAATACCGAAAATTGGAAGTATTCTATTTTATCATTATTACCAGTCACAGTTCCAGTCCGATTGTGGTCGAGAATAAATGATAATGAATTACGCCTTGCAAGCCATCACCAGAATTATCAATGAAGGAGCCTATTGCAATATCGCCATCAATGAGGTATTGCAAAAAAACCAACTATCCGATCATGAAAAAAGGCTTTTCACGCATATAGTCTTGGGGACGGTAGAAAATAAAATACGAATCGATTATTATTTAGCGCCTTTGATTAAAGGCAAAAGAATTAAACCATACCTAAAAAACACCCTGCGGATGGGTGTTTATATGTTAGACGAGATGCGTCTTGCACCTCATTATGTGGTTAATGCTTTGGTGCAAATGATTAAGAAGCAAGACTTTAAGGGTTCGAGATTGGTAAACGGTGTTTTGCGAACATATCAACAATTGCCTAAACCGGATTTAACAAAATTGCCCCAAAAGGAATACTTGCATCTCAAATACAGTTTTCCGCGGGATTTGCTTAATCTTTTGATGCGGGAATACCCTGACCAGGTTGAAGCCATTTTGGCGGAAATGCAAAAACCCACTCCTAATTATTACCGAATCAATACCTTAAAAATAAAACCCGAAGAAGTAGCGAAAATTCTTCAAACCGAAAAAAGCGAATTTCAAGTTTTGGAAGATTGTCTAATTTCCCAAACGAGTTTAATCAATCATGCTCTTTTTGAAGAAGGAAAAATAATCGCCCAAAACCCTTCAAGCATCAAGGTGGCCAAAACTGTAAATCCCCAACCAAAGGAAGCGGTTTTGGATATCTGTTGTGGTTTGGGAACAAAGTCGATGCACCTTGCCGGTTTGATGGATAATCAGGGCGAAATCGTCGCTTGCGACATTTACCCCCACAAACTACGAATGGTAGAAGATAGTGCCACAAAACTAAACGTTAAAATTATCCAAACGGTTTTGGCGGATGCCACAGTTTATCAATTTAATCGGCTGTTCGATCACGTTTTGGTCGATGCCCCGTGTTCGGGTCTTGGTGTTATCGCGCATAAAGTCGATTTAAAATATCAAATGACGCAAGAAAAAATTAATGAATTAATCGAACTTCAAAAACGCATTCTTGAAAATGCTTCTCTTTTTGTGAAATGTCACGGAACGCTCACTTATAGCACTTGTACCATTAATAAAAGCGAAAACGAAGAACAAATCGAATATTTTTTAAGCAACCACCCAGATTTTGAAAAAGTTTATGAAGAATTAATGATGCCAGGAAGTGCCGGCGACGGTTTTTATATTTGCAAAATGATTAGAAAGGATTGCATGTGAAAAACAATATTTACAATTTCTCCCTAAAAGCGTTGGAAGAATATTTTATTGCGCAAAATGATAAAAAATTTCGTGCCACGCAAATCTTTGAATGGCTTTATCGCCATCGGGTTACCTTATTCGAGAAAATGACAAATCTTTCCAAAAAAGCTTTGGAACATCTGCATGAACACTTTGCGATTGAACGTTTAAACGTGGAAAAGAAGATTGTGTCCAGCGACGGAACAACGAAATACTTGTTTCGGCTTCATGACGGTCATTTGATTGAAACGGTGTTGATGCGTCATTCTTATGGAAACAGCGTGTGCGTGACCTCCCAAGTAGGATGCAATATGGGTTGCAGTTTCTGCGCGAGCGGCGAACTCGGACGCATTCGGAACCTAACGCATGCGGAAATGGTGCTTCAGGTGCTTCATGTCCAAAGCGAACTCGACGCCACAAACGAACGGGTAACCAATATTGTGGTAATGGGAATTGGCGAACCGTTTGACAATTTCCAAACCGTTTTGGATTTTTGCCGAACTGTCAATTTTGCCAAAGGGTTGGAAATCGGAGCTCGTCACATTACGATTTCCACATGCGGGATTGTGCCAAAGATTTTTGAGTTTGCAGAGTTTAAGCTGCAAGTTAATTTGGCTATCAGTCTTCATGCGCCAAATGACGAATTGCGCAGTAAAATAATGAAAATCAACCGTTCTTATCCTTTGCATGAAGTTATGGAAGCCGTAAAAGCGTATTTGGCGAAAACCAATCGCCGCGTCACTTTTGAATACATTTTACTTAAAGATATCAACGACACCACCAGTCATGCCCATCAATTGGTTAATTTACTGCGAGGTATCAATTGTTATGTCAACTTAATCCCTTATAACGAAGTCTTGACCAAAGAATATAAAAGAACGCTTCCCGAATCTGCCCAAGTTTTCTTCAATGTTTTGCACCAGGCGGGCATCAATGTTACCTTCCGTACCGAACACGGCGATGACATTAGGGCGGCTTGTGGGCAGCTTAGAGCCCAAACGATGAAGGAGAAAAAACGATGAGGGCACTCATTATTTCTCATCAAAAAGAATTGTATTATCTATATAATCTGGAAACCAAAGAAACCGTCCCCGCAAAAGCCCGTGGGAAATTCCGTTTAATCGGCACCAATCCCAAAGTTGGGGATTATGTGGAATACCGGATGATGGATGATAATACCGCCTATATTGTTGATGTGGAAGAACGGCACAACGATTTGATTCGACCTAATATTGCCAATGTCGATCAGGCGCTGCTGCTTTTCAGTGTCAAACATCCGGATTTTAATACCAATTTACTGGATCGTTTTTTGGCCATAAGGACATTTAACAACATCCCTTGTGTAATAATTTATACTAAATGGGATTTATTAAATGAAGAAGAAGCAAAAGCCATGCAAAAAATTTGCGAGTACTATCAATCTATTGGCTATCCTTACTTGGCATATTCCACCAAAGCCCCGTCTCCTCATACCATTGAGGACATCAAAGTCGTCATCAAGGGGAAAATATCCGTTATTACCGGGCAAAGCGGGGTTGGCAAAAGCAGTTTAATCAATTGC
Organism: Acholeplasmataceae bacterium; assembly: GCA_012838545.1. GTDB lineage: Bacteria > Bacillota_I > Bacilli_A > ML615J-28 > CAG-313 > UBA1427. The sequence continues at coordinate 36,770 of DUPC01000034.1, read as the reverse complement.
TTGGTTCCCCACTTGAATATCAAAACTGCGGAAATCTCCTATGCTTTGGGGCGTGGCAAACACACCACCCGGCATGTCGAGTTGATCCCGATGTATAACGGTTGGGTAGCGGATACCCCGGGGTTTGGAATTGTGGACTTTGATTCGATGAATGAAATGGATTTAGCGCATAGCTTTGTGGAATTTTTTGAAGCCAGCGCAAATTGTCGTTTCAATAGTTGTTTGCATCAAGACGAGCCTGGCTGTGCGGTTAAGGAAAAAGTCGGTACCTCGATTTTGCCAAGCCGCTATGAAAACTATTTGCTTTTCTTGGAAGAAATCAGTAAATTAAGGAAGTGGTGAAAGTATGATTGTTGCACCTTCGCTTTTATCTGCCAATTTTGCTCATCTGGCGCGCGATATAGATAGATTAAACGAAGCAGGTTGTCAAATGCTTCATCTTGACATTATGGACGGACATTTTGTTCCGAATATTTCGTTTGGCAGCTCGATAGTAAAAACCCTTCGTCCTTTGACAAAGATGGTTTTTGATGTCCATTTAATGATTAGCGATCCATTGAAATATTTAACCGATTTCGTTCATGCGGGGGCGGATTATATTACCTTTCATTACGAAGCCGTCGATAACCCCTTCCGCATAATCAAAGCCATTAAAGCTTTTGGAATAAAAGCGGGTATTTCGATAAAACCCAACACGCCGGTTTCGGTTTTGGAACCGTTCTTGCCTTTTTTGGATTTGGTATTGGTCATGAGTGTGGAACCAGGCTTTGGCGGCCAAACTTTCATGATGGGCGCAGTGCCGAAAATCAAACAACTAAAGGCTTTAAAAGACCAACACAATTACAATTATTTAATCCAAGTTGACGGCGGAATCAACAACCAAACTGTTTTATTGGTAAAAGAAGCCGGCTGCGATATCGTGGTTGCGGGAACATATGTCTTCAGCCATCCCAACATCAAAGAAGCGTTGGCCAATCTGGAATGAGCAATGGATATATTGCATATTAATACAAAAAAACGCATATAATGTAGCAATGGGGGCTAAATATATGCGTTTTTATGTTATCCGAATTCCTAAATGTATTTCCGCTATCATACGCTTTTTTATTAATTTGTTTCGCAAAAAAGAGTAAAAAAAATTGGCATAATTTAATATGCCATTTTTTTATGCACGGGTAACGAGTCCTGCACGCATTGCGCGAGTAGAAACGTATACTCTTTTAATGCGACCTTTTTCGTCGACGATGCGAACCTTTTGAAGGTTTGCTTTCCATTTCCGACGGGTAGCGTGTAATGAGTGGGAACGATTATTACCTGCTTTAGTACCGATTCCGGTATAGTAGCATTTACGAGCCATAATGTCTCCTCCTTAAAATCCATGTTATTATAGCATATTGATAAAAAAAATGCAAGCAAAACGAAAAAAGGTTTTTCCATTTACTATTTTTTTTTATAAACTTTTGAAGTGGGCTAAACACACCTTATTCTTTTTGCCTATCGTTATTATTACCTTGTTTCTAGTAAATTTTGCATTATTTGGGGGATTAAGCGACAAATTATTTTCTAAAAACTTGCGATAATTTGATAAAAGCAGATTAAAAGTTTTAAGTTTGGGTAGGTTTATTTTCAAAAATTAGCAATTCATCGGGTATTTTTTGCCTTTAGTCAAAAGGATGGCTAAGGCTCTTTTACTTGCATTTTAATAGAAAATATGGTAATATTATATAGCATTTTAATAATGATGATAATTACTTTACTTAGAAATAAAAAAAAGTATCTTACTAAATGGAGGAAATTTATGCAAACGATGAAAATAGATGGTCCATTGTTTCGACAACTAGTTGTTAATGGTGCAAATAATTTACGGGCCAATTATCGTGAAGTTGATGCTTTGAATGTTTTCCCTGTACCAGATGGCGATACAGGAACGAATATGAAGATGACAATCGAAGCAGGTGTAAACGAAATCAGCACTTGTGAAGAACAATCGATTTATGAAATGGCAAAACGTTTGTCGCGAGGCATGTTAATGGGGGCCCGGGGTAATTCTGGTGTTATTTTATCCCAATTATTCCGGGGCATTTATAAAGGATTAGCCGAATACAAGGAAATCGGTGCTTTGGAGTTAAGTCGCGCTTTCAAATCAGGAGTAGCCCAAGCTTACAAAGCGGTTATGAAACCTGTGGAAGGTACGATTCTAACTGTCGCCCGGGAAGCCAGCGAATACGCCGGATCCAAGGTGAGAAAAAAGACCAGCATTGACGAATTCTTTGACCTGTATCTTAAAGAAGCCAAAGAATCGCTTGAACGCACCCCCGAGTTGCTTGATGTTTTAAAAGAAGCGGGGGTAATTGATTCAGGCGGTGCCGGATTCATTTATATTATCGAAGGAATGGCTAAAGCCTTAAAGGGCGAAGTAATTGAAGTATCGTCAACCGATAAACCTGCCTTAAGCATCAAGTCGGATTTTGATGCCCACAGCGAATTGACTTACGGTTACTGTACCGAATTCATTCTTCAACTACAACACAAAAAAGTCAATATTGCCAGTTTTTCCACTCAAGAGGTTATGGGTTTCTTGGAATCAGTCGGTGATTCGATTGTAGCGGTTAAGGATGAAGACTTGTTAAAAGTCCATGTTCATACCATTTCTCCGGGTAGCGTTTTGAATCATTTTCAACAATACGGCGAATTTGTAACCTTAAAGATTGAAAATATGCAAGTTCAACATACCGAAAGTCCTGCTGACAAACAAGAAGACTGTGAATGTGAAGATTGCTTAGAAATGCGAAAAGCTGCACCAAAGAAATTTGGGGTTGTAGCGGTGGCATCCGGTGAAGGGTTGACAACTACTTTCAAAGAAATGGGCGTTGACTATGTCGTAAAGGGCGGTCAAAGCATGAACCCGTCATCCGATGATTTTGTTAAGGGGTTTGACGCAGTGAACGCAGAAAACATTATTGTTTTCCCCAATAACTCTAATATTATCATGACAGCCGAGCAAGCCGGAAAATACTACGACAAAGCCAATGTCTATGTTGTTCCAAGCAAATCGCTTTCCCAAGGCTACGCCGCATTAACGATGCTTGAATTCTCAAGCGGCGATATCAATACCATACTTTCGGAAATACAAGGCGTTATCGAAAACGTCACAACCGGACTTGTGACTTACTCGGTCCGTGATGCTGATTTTGACGGCATTCATATCGCCAAAGGCGATTTTATCGGCATATGCAACGGCAAAATTGTTTGTTCGGCTAAATCAAAGGAAGAGGCTTGCATTAAGTTATTGGAAAAAGTCGATCTTTGCCAAAAAGAAATTATCACAATTATTTATGGCGCAGACGTTACCAATGGCGACTTAACGCAAATTCGCAATTTTATTGAAACTAATTACGAAGATTTGGAAATCGATGTAATTAATGGGAAGCAAGAAATCTACAGTTACATTTTGGCAATTGAGTAAGGGAAGGTAAACCACTTCCTTTTTCCAAACAGAGGGGGTAAATTTTGCAAAATATTAAATTAGCATCCGAGGATTACATATTAGCACGACATAAAACAACATTAAAAAAACAAGGGGTTGAAACAATTGCCGCTTTATTGTTTGAGTTTCCCGTTCGGTACGAAAACTTTACCGTCACGCCTTTAAAGGATGCCAAACTCGACGAAATCGTAGTTTTGGAAGGAAGCGTGGTCAGTAAGGTTACGGTTACTTACTTAAAAACCAAATTGACGACTTTATCGTTTTTATTTGAGGTTGAGGGAAAAATCATTCGTGCTACCATTTTCAATCGGACCTACTTAAAAAACAAACTTGATTATGGAACCCTTATTCGTGTAAGTGGTAGGTTTTATCAATCTTTTTACAACTTTACCGTAAATTCGTTGATTTTGTGCGACGAAATAAACCGAGATATCGTTCCGGTTTATCGCATTAAAGATATCAGCGATAGCAAATATTTAGAAATTGTTGATAAGGTGTTCCACAAATACAAGGATGATATTGAAGAAACATTGCCGGAAGAACTTTTGCAGAAACATCGATTAATCGGAATAAAAGAAGCGGTGAAAATCCTTCATTATCCCTCCTCTCTTCAAGAATTGGAAAAAGCTTATCAACGCTTTAAATACGAAGAATTATTGAAATACCAATTATCGATGAAGTACCTGCAATACATGCGCAGGAAAAATCATTATTGCGAACCTATCAATGTTCATTATGATAAGTTGCATATTTTGGAAAACAATTTGCCATACGAACTTACGCCCGATCAAAAGAAAGCCATCCAGGAAATATTGCAGGATTTAAAAGCTCCGTATCCGATGAATCGCTTATTGCAAGGAGAAGTCGGAAGCGGGAAAACCATTGTAGCGATGATGGCAATGCTTGCGGTGGTGAGCGACGGCTATCAAGCGGCTTTTATGTGCCCAACGGAAATCTTATCCCAACAACATTTTGTTACGATATCCAATACTTTAAAAGAGTTTAATTTGGAAATTGCGCTGCTTACCGGTTCTACGCCCGCGAAAGTTCGCACGCAAATCTTAAAAGGCTTAATAGAGGGCGAAATCGATATTGTTGTGGGAACCCATGCCTTGTTCCAAAAAGACGTCGAATATGCTTCTTTGGGAATTGTTATTGCTGATGAAGAACATCGCTTTGGCGTGCGTCAAAGAGTTTCCATTAAAAACAAAGGTCAAGAAGTCAACTACCTCAAGATGAGCGCAACGCCAATTCCGAGAACTTTGGCGATAACCGCTTATGGTGACACCGATATTTCCATCATCAAAACGATGCCGGTAAATCGGAAACAGGTTATTACCAAATATGTGGCGCCGAGCGAAAAGAAGCTGGTTATCAATCATATGAAAAACGAACTGAAAGCCGGCCATCAAATTTATGTCGTCACGCCATTAATCGAGGAATCGGAAACCTTGGCGAGTGCTAACGCTACCGAAATTTACGAAAACATGAGGAAATATTTTGCGGGCATTACTGAAGTTGGGCTTCTCCACGGCAGATTAAAAGCAAGCGAAAAAGAAGACATCATGCAACGTTTTTTAAATAAAGAAATCGGCATTCTTGTCGCCACCAGCATTATCGAAGTAGGCGTGAATGTCATCAATGCCACCTCGATAGTCATTTTGGGAGCGGAACGCTTCGGGGTTGCCACTTTGCATCAATTGCGCGGACGAGTTATGCGCAGTGATGCGGTGCCATATTGTTTCTTGTTTGCGGAAACAACCAACGAAAAAACCGAAGAACGCCTAAGGATGGTGGAAAATACCACGGATGGTTTTGTCTTGGCAGAATATGATTTGCGCAATCGGGGCCCAGGGGAATTTTTCGGCGAAAAACAATCGGGAACCCTTAACTTCCAATTTGCTGATTTAAAAACCGACAGTGAAATATCCGAATCTGCAAACCGCGATTCGGAAGCGATAATTAATAATCCGTTATTCTTTTCAGGTAAAGAATATCGTGCATTATTTGAAGAGGCTCAGAAGAATTATTTCATTAAGAATCAAGAATTAGATTGATTAAGGAGGAAATTAAATGATTAAGTTAGCAATTGATGCCATGGGTGGAGATTTTGCACCGGAAATTACCGTAAAAGGTGCAATGGATGCTGTGCAAGAATTTCCTGATTTGGAGCTTGTTTTGTACGGTGACGAAGCGATAATTAAAACTTATTTGACTAATTCGGAACGGATTACTATTGTTCATGCGCCAAGGATGATTGAAATGGGCGAAAAAGACCCTATCAGCGAGATTCGTCGCAACCGCGATACTTCCATGGTTATGGCATTTACTGCGGTGAAGGAAAAAGAAGCCGACGGTGTGGTTACCGCCGGTCCAACGCAAGGCACGATTGTGGCTGCGCATATTGTGATTCGCCGAATCAAAGGCATGAAGCGCGTGGCTATTTGCCCGAATGTGCCATCGTTTAAGAAAACCGGTGCCATCATGCTTGATGTGGGCGCAAATACAGCAATCGATCCCGATCATTTGGTTCAATTTGCCCAATTTGCCAATATCTATGTCAAAGAAGTTAAAGGTATTGAAAATCCGCTTATTTATTTACTCAATATCGGTACTGAACCTGGCAAAGGACGGGAATTGGAAAAAGAAACATATCGCCTTTTGCAATCGTCGGGGCTAAACTTTCAAGGCAATCTTGAACCAAAAGAATTGTTGATGAGTGATGCGGACATTATTTTGACAGATGGTTATACCGGCAATATAGCGATGAAAACTTTTGAGGGAACGGCTAAAGCTTTTGGCCATGCCTTGAAAGAAGAAATCGGTTCCAGCTTTTTTGGCAAAATAGGTTATCTATTCATGCGCAAGAACCTGAACCGTTTCAAAGAACGTTTCAGCGCCGATGAAGTCGGCGGTGCAACGCTATTTGGTGTTGACGGAGTCGTCATTAAAGCTCATGGCGCAAGCAGCGCATATGCTTTCAAAAATGCGATTCGGTTAGCAAGAAGAATGGTAGCCGGAAAAGTTATTGACAAGATGCGCGACTACCTTCACGAACATCCATTTGAAAGGCCGAATGAAAGTGATTAATCTTGAGTTATTGGCGGAATTAAACCGTAAATATAGTCTAAACATTGAACCAAAACCATTGATAGTCAAAGCCTTTACCCATTCCTCTTTTGGCGAGCAGGAAAGCAATGAACGTCTCGAATTTTTAGGCGACTCTGTTTTAGGCATGCTTGTCGCTACTTACCTATATCGGCATTTTCCCCACTTCAATGAAGGGGAAATGACGAAGATGCGGGCAACATATGTTTGCGAGGACGCCAATAGCCAATATGCCAAAGAAATGGGATTGGATAAAATGATACTCCTTGGCAAAGGGGAAGAACTAAGCGGTGCCAGACGTCGATCTTCGACGTTATCGGATCTCTTTGAAGCTTTCCTTGGAGCCGTGTATTTAGAATACGGTATTGACGAAGTTAAGAAAATTTTGGATCAAGTGGTGTTTCCCCACCTTTTGGCCAATGATGTCAAACCGTTTATCGATTACAAAAGCCGGTTGCAAGAAGCGCTTCAAGCAGATGGTCCAACTCGTCTGGTTTATCGATTGGACAACGTGGAAGGGCCTCCTCATAACCGCCTCTTTACGATGAGTGCCGTACTTGACGGTGTAAAACTCGGAACAGGAGTTGGCCGGACCAAAAAAGAAGCAACGCAAGATGCCGCGCGAGAAGCCTTAAAAACAATGGCGATAATTAAATAACACCAAAAACCCCTCCTTTTCATACGCTAAAAGGGGGGACGATTTATGTCGACTTGGCAAATGGCAGTATTAATTATGGGAGCGACAATACTTACGCTTGTGCTCTTTTTATTTAAAAAGCAAAAAACCGAATCTTTTGATGACCAGAAGTTTACGGTGTTGATATGTGGGATTAATGGTAAGATGGGAGCTTTTTTGGCGGAAAGTTTAACTGCTCGGTTTCATATTATCGGTCTTGATCCCCAAGGAAGAAGCACTAAATGGCCATGCTTTTCGGATATAACCCAGGCTTTGGAGGAGATTCCGGATATAATGCTGGATTTTGCGGGGGCAAAAGGAATTGATAACATCCGCAAAGCCTTACTTTTCCAACTGCCTGTGGTAAGCGGTTCAACCGGTTTTACGGAAAAAGAAATCGAAGAGTTGGTGTTGTTGGCAAAAAAACAACGAACTTCCTTAATCTTGAATGCAAATTTTTCCAGGGGCATTTCCGATATCATGGAGTTTTTATCAAAAGTGAAAAGCAATTATTCCATTAAACTAAAGGAAGCCCATCACAAATCCAAAAAAGACGCTCCTTCCGGTACCGCAAAACTCCTCTCTTTACTATTGGAGGTTAATAGTCAGGATATCGAAGTTACGCGTTACGACGACTTTTCGCCGCGACATACGGTAGAACTGTCAAAACAAGGCGAGCGCATCATAATAACCCATGAAGTATTTGACCGTAGCGCCTATCTGGACCGTATTTTCCAAGCCTTAGAACGCGCCTCAAACCAGTTTGTTATTCAAGTAAACGGAATTGACGAAGCCTAATATTTTTTCGAAAATGGGTGTAAAAAAGTCCCCAAAGCGCCGTAAAAAAAGATTAACATTAAAATTGTCAAATAAAGTTGGTTTATGTTATAATTGTCATAACAGAAGGAGGGCTAAAAATGAATAACTACGGAAAATTAATTAAAGCAAATCTGATTTCATTTAATACGGCACTCCTTACGAACTATAAAAAGTTAGGATTAGATGAAATTGATGCCATCATCATTTTGCATTTGTATCACCAAAAACGCGATCGCGACGATTTTCTTTCGATTCGTTCCTTGCGATTAAAGATGACAATCGATCAAAAGCGTTTATCCGAACGGATTTTCAAATTGGTGGAACAGGGCTTTATCGATCTCTTTATTGAGGATGGTAAAAAGGAACAATTCAGTTTAAATCCGACCATAGAAAAGCTTGGCCTTTGTTTTGAAGAAAATGATGAAGTGGACGAGCAACAAGAACGCAAAGAATTGGTTCAGAGAATTGTCGAATATACCGAAACAAGCTATCAAAAAACCTTATCGCCGACGGATTTAGAAATCATCAACGGTTGGGTTGATGAAGGGTATTCTTACGAACAAATGACTAACGCCATCTTTGATAGTTTAAAAGCGAAAAAAATGCATTTAAGATATGCGGATGCGATTTTGATTAGTCGCAATCAAAAACGCAATGAAGTACCCGTTGACCCGTCGATAAAGGAGATGCTTGAACAAGTATATGTTAAGAGAAGATAATTATCAAATAAAAACAATTAAACATGACGAAAAGTTTTGGCAACCGTTAAAGGAAACCTTTCCCAATGCGCGCTGCGAATTAAACTATCGGAATATTTACGAATTGGCTATCAGCGTTATCTTAAGCGCACAATCGACGGATAAAGCGGTGAACGAAGTGACCCCTGCCCTTTTTCGTAAATACCCGCGTATTGAAGCATTGGCTGAAGCAACCGTAGAAAAGGTTATTCCATATATTAAGAAAATAGGTTTATATAAAAACAAAGCAAACCATATCATACAGTTTGCAAAAACCGTCCAAGCGGATTTTGACGGTGTAATACCCTCCACCATTGAAGAATTGATTCTTTTGCCCGGAGTTGGTCGCAAAACCGCCAATGTGATTGTTTCGGAAGGGTTTGGGCTGCCTGGGCTGGCGGTGGACACCCATGTGGAACGCGTCAGCAAACGCCTTGGTTTGGTTAATCCCAACGACAACAGTTTTCAAGTGGAAATGAAATTGAAACGCTTATTGCCGCCGGAAAAATGGCATGAAGTTCATCATCAATTGATTTTTATGGGACGTTATTTATGTTTGGCAAGAAAGCCCCTATGTTCCTTATGTCCGTTCCGGGAAGAATATTGTCAAATGATTCATAATAAAAAATGACAAAAACCACCCCTTGGTTATGCTAAAATCATTGACAAAGGGTGGTTTTTTATATGCGTGTTAAAATTTTCGACGAAAGCCATGAACAAGATTTGGAAAGCAAAGTTAATGAATTTCTTAAAAAATTGACTCCGGAACAATTGATTGATTTACAATACCAGGTGGCCGTTTTATACGACGAACGCGAGCAAATCTATTGTTTCAGCTGTTTGATTTTTTATCATGAAAGTAAACTAACTTTGGACTCCGGGGCCAAGAAGTTTTTTTAAAGTGTCCCAATCGGGATCGATATAGATGGTTTTTTGGTTGGTGTAGGTTACAAAGGAACCCTTTTGACCGGAAACTTTTTTGACGTTTTTTACTAAAGTATAATCGACCGGAACGCTGGAAGATTGCGAAAAGGAAGAGTGTAAAGCAGCAAGCTGTGCGCAAATCCTAATTAACTTTTCGGTTAATTCGTTGGTCCTTAAGATAACGTGAGCGCTGGGGGCTTTTTGAACATGGAACCAGTAATCACTTTTTTGAGCTAAAGTATGGGTTAGATAGTTGTTTTGCAAGTTGTTTTTTCCTACCCAAATTGTTGCTCCGTCCCCTTGATAAGTTAAGTAAGATTTTGGCGGTTTTACTTTTACTTTTGCACCTTTAAGCAATTGTTCGTTTAATAGTTCGGCCTTAATCTCCTGCAAGTCGGAATCGCTTGCTTTATTGATTTGATCGATTAAACTTTCGAGATATATTATTTCATTTTCGTTTTTGGCGATTTCGCGATTTAAGTGTTTGAGAGCTTTTTCGCTCTTTTTAATTTTTGTAAAGTAGTTGTTTAAGTTTTGACTTGGAGTAAGTTGGGGATTCAGTTTAATCGCAATTAATGATCCGTTATGATAAAAATCTTCCACCATGATTTCGCTTTCCCCCGGTTTGATCCGATAAAGATTGGCTTGCAAAAGCAGAGCGATATTTTTGGTTTTTAGTCTTTTTTCGGCCTCGATCAAGTCATCTTTAAGGTTGGCTAGCTTGGACTTTTGATGAGCAAGTTCCCGTCTTACTATTTTCGACAAAAGGGTTGAAAGTTGGTTTGCGCCTTTAAAAAGGGTTGTTTTTACCTCCTCAATAAGGGAAGAAATCGTTGAGTAAAAGATACGTTTCCCTTCCAAATGAGGAAGATCAAATACATAAAAAGCCGGTTTTGGATGAGCTTTGATTAGTACCGGATTGACTTGTTTAAAAATTAATTGGTCGACGGAACCTAAATAATTAAACGCATTTTTAAGTAGCGGGGAAATTCCTTCCAATTGGTTTAACATTTCCATTTTTTGCCAGTCGGTTAAATCAGGCGAAAAAGGATTTATTGTTCCTTGTTTGTCTGGGTAGCGATATGTTGCTTTGGGAACGATGGTTCTTAGTTCTTGGAGTCCGGGACTGAGTTTGCGGATGGAATCGATAATCGTCAGGTCGGAGGATGTCAAAATCAAATTAGCATTGCGACCCATGATTTCGAAAAACAAATGATACAAGCATTCATCGCCCAATTCATTGAAAGCTTTAATGTTGATTACGACAATTCGGTCATTATCAACTTGCCAAATTTTTTCGATGATTCCGCGTTCTAAGTATTTCCTTAAGTTCATGCAAAAGGAATAAGGTGTATCGGGATTGACGCGTTTTTGTGTTGTAAGAAAACAAGAGGGAAAGTTCAGTTCGGAGGAAATTAAAAATTGCCAATTTTGGTGATGGGACCTAATATGCAAAATAAGTTCCAAGGTACTTGGTTGGTTAATTTTATTGATTCTTCCGCCCTGTAAGCAATCGTTTAGTTCTTTGACTAAATGATGAATAAATACGCCGTCGATAGCCATGACATCACCGCCTTAATGTATATTATATCAAAAGAGGCTTCAAAATAAAATCAATATGTATATTTCCTTGAAAAAAAAGTCTTATTGTGATAGAATAGGTCAAAACAATTTTTTATTTCTAGATTGACAAGCGACTTTAGGAGGTTGCAAAATGAAGTTAAACCAGAAAGGACTCTTAATCGTACTATCTGGGCCATCAGGTGTTGGAAAGGGAACCGTGCGCGAAGCATTGTTTCGCCAAAAAAGCCATGATCTTCTCTATTCCGTTTCGATGACAACCAGACTGCCAAGAGAAGGGGAAGTCCATGGCAGAGAATATTTCTTTATCTCGCCAGAGGAATTTAAAGAGCGAATTAAAAACAATAAGTTTTTGGAATATGCGGAATTTGTGGGCAATATGTATGGAACGCCTGCGGATATTATTGAACAAAACTTGCAAGACGGAAAAGAAGTAGTATTGGAAATCGATGTTCAAGGCGCACTCCAAGTAAAAGCAAAAATGCCGGATGCGGTGTTTATTTTTATTGCTCCGCCTTCTTTCCAAGATTTAAAAAACCGCTTATTGTTACGGGGAACTGAAGACGATGAAAACATTCAGAAGCGACTTGCCAAAGCGCGCCGGGAGTTGGATTTTGCCCCCGCTTACGATTATATCGTTGTAAACGATGAAGTAAATAATGCTGCGGACCGGATAATGGCGATTATTCGGGCAGAACACGCCAAGTGTAGCCGCAGTCTTGAAGGATATTTTAGATTATTGGAGGAAGAAGATGAACAGGAATAAACAAAATGAAGGAATGCGTTACCCTTCTATTGATCAGCTCATTGCCAAATCCCCATCCAAATACAAATTGGTGATTGCGGTGGCGGAACGGGCAAAAGAGATTGAAAAAACAAAAAAGACTTACCTTGAAAAGACCCAAAACAAAAAAAGCATCGGAATTGCTTTGGAAGAAATTTATCATGACAAAATCGTGATTAAATCAAGGGAAGACAATGAAAAGACCAATTAGCGAGTTAATTAAGAATTATCAGGATAAAATGCAATTTGCCCGGGCTTTTCGGTATGCTTTATGGATGATAGGTTGGGATACCGAAACGGAAGCCCCAAGAGGAGCTTTAGAAGAAAGAAGCATCCATGTGGGAACACTTTCCCGAGAATTGCATAATTTCTCAACTTCCCAAGAAATGATTGACCTTGTGCAGGAATTATTCGACCGAAAAGACGAATTGGATTCCCTAATGCATACAGAAATCAAAAAAACCCATAAGTATTTGATGCGTCAGTTAAAAGTTCCGGTTGACGAATATGTCGAATACCAAATGCTTTTATCCAAAACGCAAACCATCTGGGCAGATGCGAAAAACAACAATGATTACAATGCTTTTAAACCTTATTTGGAAAAGATTATTTTCTTTAAACAAAAGATGATGTCTTATTGGCAAACAGATACCTTACAAGGCTATGATGTCTTGCTTGACCAATTTGAAGAAGGGATGACTTCCACGGAATACGACGAATTCTTTGTCGCCTTAAAGAAGGATTTGGTACCATTTGTCAAAGGAATCACCTCCCTTCCAAAACAAGAATTTTCTTTCTTGAATCAATCTTATGATATCGATAAACAAAAAGCTTTTTCTCATTACATTATGGATGTCTTGATGTTTGACCGCACCCGCGGTTTAATGAAAGAAAGCGAACATCCCTATACTTCTGGAATGACCAGCCAAGATGTTCGGTGGACCAACCACTTCCACGAAAAACTGATTACATCAAGCATCTTTTCCGCCATCCACGAACTTGGTCATGCCACTTACGAACAACAATGCAACCCTGATTTGGATAAAACGAATCTGGGGGGCGGCACAAGCATGGCGATGCATGAATCGCAATCGCGCTTCTACGAAAACATTGTTGGCCGCAGCTTTGCTTTTTGGAATGTTCATTTTCCTAAAGTTCAAGCCTTGTTCCCAAGTCAACTCAAAGATGTTACGGTGGAAGAATGGGTAAAAGCGGTAAATCAAGTGGAAAATTCGTTAATTCGCACCGAAGCCGACGAACTTACTTATCCGCTTCATATCATGGTTCGTTATGATATAGAACGCGCGATTATGAAACAAGAACTTACCGTGGAAGAACTTCCGCAAGAATGGAATCGCTTGATGAAGGCTTACTTGGATATCGATGTTCCAAGCGATAGAGAAGGTATTTTACAAGATGTCCATTGGTCGAGCGGTATGTTTGGATATTTCCCAACTTATGCTTTGGGAAGCGCCTATGCTGCGCAAATCTATTATGCGATGAAACGCGATTTCGATGTTGAGGATTCGCTTGCGAGCGGAAACACTCAAGCAATCAACGAGTGGTTAAAACAAAAGATTCATTGGCACGGTTCGACCAAAACCGCAAAACAACTTCTTTTGGAAGCAACCAACGAACCATTTAACCCTCAATATTATATCGAATACTTAAAAACCAAATACCAATCAATTTATCGATAAATTGGACAAAACCGTATCTTGTCATACGGTTTTATCTTATTTATTTAACACTTAATGAAAGGAGATAAAGCCATGTTTAAACGGTTTGTGAGATATTATCGTCCTCACTTAGGACTTTTGATTCTGGATTTACTCAGTGCGCTGTTGGTGGCGGGAATCGACTTGATTTTCCCCAGCGCTACGCGTAACATCCTCAATGTCTATATCCCGAAAAACAATTTAAAAGCGGTCTATTTAATCGGAATAGTATTGCTTATCTTCTATATCCTTAGAACCGTCTTTTCCTATATCATCAATTATTGGGGACACATGATGGGAGCGCGGATTGAACGCGACATGAGAAAAGATTTGTTTTATCATTTGGAACAAATGGACGATAAGTTCTTTGACGAAAACAAGACCGGTGTTTTGATGAGCAATCTAACCAATCACTTGCACGACATATCGGAAATGAGTCACCATGTTCCCGAAGACTTATTTATTTCGGTTATTATGTTGATTGGAAGTTTTACCATTCTTTGCTTTATCAATGTTCCGTTAACTTTGATTATTTTTGCGGTCCTCATGGGTCAAGCTTATTTTGCCATGAAACGCAGAAAGAAAATGCGTGACAGTTTCCGTAGTGTCAGAACTACCCACGGGGAGCTAAACAGCCGAATTGAGAGCAGTCTTGCAGGAATTCGCTTGACAAAGGCCTATAATAATGAACAATTTGAAGTAGAAAAGTTTGAAAACATTAATGAAATTTATGCTTCGAGTTGGACCGAAGCATATCGCCAAATGGCCATCTTTTCTTCGGGAAATGAGTTATTTAATGCGGTTATCAATTTAATCCTTTTGGTAGTCGGGGCCATTTTTGTTTCTGCAGGCGATATCGATAGTAACGACTTGCTTGCTTATTTCCTATATATCAGCTTTTTGACCCGTCCGGTCAATCGCTTGGTTGCGATGACGCAACAAATTCAACAAGGTTTTTCGGGATTTGAAAAGTTCATTTCGATTATTGATATTGTTCCTTCAATCAAGAACACGCCTGATGCCAGACCTTTAGTGAACCCGAAAGGAAAAATCGAGTTTCGCAATGTCTCTTTTAGTTATCAAGAAGATACCGAAGAAGGAGAAAGCCTTCAACATGTTTTGAGCAATTTCAATCTCATCATCGAACCCGGAAAGAAGATTGCCATTATCGGCGAAACAGGGGTGGGAAAGTCAACGATTTCCCGTTTGATTCCCCGTTTTTATGAAGTAAATGAAGGTGAAATCCTAATTGACGATGTTCCGATAAAACAATATGAGCTATCAAGTTTAAGACGGACCATTGGCCACGTCCAACAAGATGTCTTCATTTTTTACGGTACGATAAAAGATAATATTTTATACGGTAAACCGGACGCAACGATGGAAGAAATCATCGAAGCCGCAAAACGCGCCAACATCCACGACTTTATCATGAGTTTGGAAGAAGGATATGATACCATAACCGGCGAACGGGGCGTAAAATTAAGTGGCGGACAAAAGCAAAGAATTGCGATAGCCAGGCTTTTCCTCAAGAAACCTCAAATTGTCATTTTGGATGAGGCGACCAGTTCCTTGGATAATGCCACTGAGCGTTACATCCAAGCATCTTTTGACAAACTTACTATCGACAAAACGAGCATCATAATTGCCCACCGTTTATCGACAATTCGCCACTGCGACGAAATCATCGTTTTGGGCAAAGAGGGAATTATCGAACGGGGAAATCATGATCAATTAATTGTTAAGCAAGGCGTATATTATCAATTATTATTGGATCAATAAAAATGTTTTGTTTATAAAATTTGATGCATAAAATTGCTTAAAACAGTAAAAATAGTGCATGTAATAAAAAACTTTCTTATCAAATCAATAGACAAAAAAGAAAAATACATGTATAATTTACAAGGTAAAATAAATATAGGTTTTGGCGCGAGTCAAAACTATATTTTATTGATTAATGAAACACCCGGACATGTGGAGAATGTAGCGGGAACAAATAGTACAGTGATAGTACAGAAAGGAGAAATAAGAATGCCAACAATTAATCAACTAATTCGGAAATCACGTGAAGATAAGGTCAGAAAATCCAAGTCTCCTCATTTAGGAATCGGATGGAATTCCCTAAAAAAGATACATACGACGCTTAACTCTCCTCAAAAGCGCGGTGTATGTACACGTGTTACCACAATGACACCTAAGAAACCTAATTCAGCAATTCGTAAAATGGCTCGGGTTCGCTTATCCAATGGCATTGAAGTAACTGCTTATATTCCGGGAATTGGACATCGCTTGCAAGAACACAGCGTGGTTTTAATTAGGGGTGGTCGTGTTAAGGACTTACCAGGTGTGCGTTATCACATTATTCGCGGTACGCTCGATTCCACCGGTGTTGAAAAACGCAAACAAGCTCGCTCCAAATACGGTGCGAAACGCCCTAAAGCTACAACAACCAAATAATAATTTATTGATGGATAGAAAGGAGGAATCAACATGCCTCGTAAAGGTCATGTACCAAGACGAAAAGTGCTACCAGACCCAATCTACAATTCGAAGCTCGTTACCAGATTAATCAACAACATTATGCACGATGGTAAGAAGGGGGTCGCACAACAAATTTTATACGGCGCGTTTGAAAGGGTTGCTAAAACTACGGGACGCGACCCGCTCGAAGTGTTTGAACAAGCACTTCAAAACATTATGCCTCAATTAGAAGTTCGCTCTCGTCGTGTTGGAGGCGCGAACTACCAAGTTCCAGTAGAAGTACGTCCAGAAAGACGCTATACCCTAGGTCTAAGATGGTTAACCAATTATGCGCGTTTACGCCACGAAAAAACAATGGAAGAAAGATTAGCAAAAGAAATTATTGATGCAGCCAATGGTGTTGGTGCCGCCGTCAAAAAACGCGAAGATACGCACCGGATGGCTGAAGCTAATAAGGCCTTCGCTCATTATCAATGGTAATTAGGTGAAGACAATGCCTCGTGATGTATCAATAGAAAATACGCGTAATATCGGAATAATGGCCCATATTGATGCGGGGAAAACCACCTTTTCCGAACGGGTTTTATACCATACCGGCAAAATCTATAAAGTCGGCGAAACCCACGATGGTGCTGCGCAAATGGACTGGATGGAACAAGAACAAGAAAGAGGAATCACAATTACTTCAGCCGCTACCACGGCTTATTGGCGTGGCTATCGGATTAATTTAATCGATACTCCAGGGCATGTCGACTTTACGGTTGAAGTAAGTCGTTCGCTTCGTGTTCTTGATGGTGCCGTTACCGTATTGGATGCTCAAGCGGGGGTTGAACCACAAACCGAAACTGTGTGGCGACAAGCTACCGAGTATATGGTTCCAAGACTTGTCTTCATTAACAAAATGGATAAAACGGGAGCAGATTTTAAATACAGTTGCGAATCGCTCCACACACGTTTGGGGGCAAATGCTCACCCCATTCAATTACCAATTGGTGCCGAAAACCATTTTACCGGTATAATCGATTTAGTTACCCAAAAAGCTTACCAATACCAAGACGGTTCAACCGAAGAAAACAACGTTGAAATCCCGATTCCGGAAAACATGAAGGATGAAGTGGAATACTATCGGGAAGAGTTGATTAGTGCATTGGCCGATTTTGATGATGATATTATGAACGCCTATTTGGAAGGCGAAGAAATCACCGTCGAAATGCTTAAAAAAGCCATCCGAAAAGCAACTCTAACTGTCCGTTTCTTTCCGGTTTTGTGCGGAACAGCCTTTAAAAACAAAGGTGTTAAGAAAGTGTTGGATGCGGTTATCGATTATCTGCCGGCACCAAATGACGTTATCGATATGAAAGGCCACGATCTTCATGGCAATGAAATATCTGTCCCGTCAACCGACGATGCTCCATTTGTGGCTTTGGCCTTTAAAGTAATGACTGACCCATTTGTCGGAAAATTGACTTTCTTCAGAGTTTATTCAGGAAAGCTGCAATCAGGTTCATACATTTACAATGCTTCCAAAGACAAACGCGAACGGATTGGCCGTTTACTCTTAATGCATGCCAATCACCGGACGGAAGTTAAAGAAGCTTGGTCGGGTGAGATTGCAGCTGCTGTCGGACTAAAGGACACTACAACGGGTGATACGCTATGCGATAGCAACCATCCGGTAATTTTAGAATCAATGCGTTTCCCTGAACCGGTTATTTCGGTGGCGATTGAACCAAAATCCAAAGCCGACCAAGACCGGATGGGAATGGCCTTGAACAAACTGTCGGAAGAAGACCCAACATTTAAAACTTACACTAACCCAGAAACCGGTCAAACGATTATTGCGGGAATGGGTGAATTACACTTAGAAATTATTGTCGATCGCTTAAAACGCGAATTTAGAGTTGAAGCCAATGTCGGGGCCCCTCAAGTTTCTTATCGCGAAACGATTAAGAAAAGTGGCGAAGTGGAAGGAAAATTCGTTCGCCAAAGTGGTGGCCGCGGTCAATATGGCCATGTTGTGATTGTATTTGAACCGAACCCGGGCAAAGGCTTTGAATTTGTTGATGAAATTGTTGGGGGTGTTGTTCCGAAGGAATACATCCCAGCGGTTAAAAAAGGTTTAGAGAATGCTTTAACAAACGGTAATTTGGCCGGATATACAACTATTGACATCAAAGCCAGACTCGTATTCGGATCGTATCATGAAGTTGACTCCAGTCAAATTGCTTTCGAGGTTGCTGCAAGCATGGCTTTCAAAGCTTCGAAAGAAAAGTGTCAACCGGTGCTTCTTGAACCGATTATGGCGGTTGAAGTAACCGTTCCCGAAGATTATCTCGGAAATGTCATCAGCGATTTGATTGGACGTCGTGGACGGATTGAAGGACAATCCAGTCACGGATACATTCAAAACATCAAAGCGATGGTGCCGCTTGCTGAAATGTTCGGCTATTCGACAGCTCTTCGCTCCAACTCTCAAGGTCGGGCCACTTACACAATGCAAATCGATTATTACGAAGAATGCCCAAAATATATTGCAGAGGAAATCATTAAAAAACGCAATGCCTAAAGCAAAACGATAAAAAGTTATTTAGTGTTCTTCTTGCAAAAATACTCAAAATATCTTATAATATATTCGATTATAAAAAAATAAGTAAAGAAAGGAAAATGAAAATATGGCTAAGGCTAAATTTGAACGAACTAAACCCCATGTTAATATTGGAACCATCGGTCACGTTGACCATGGTAAAACTACCTTAACATCTGCTATCACTCTTGTATTGGCAGAAAGAGGTTTAACTAAAAGATTGGATTACTCCCAAATCGATGGAGCTCCAGAAGAAAAAGCACGTGGTATTACCATTAATACATTCCATGCTGAATATGAAACAGAAAAACGTCACTATGCACACGTTGACTGCCCAGGACATGCCGACTATGTTAAGAACATGATTACTGGTGCTGCACAAATGGACGGTGCCATTCTTGTTGTTTCAGCAGCAGACGGACCAATGCCACAAACTCGTGAACACATTCTTTTAAGCCGTCAAGTAGGTGTTCCAAAACTTGTTGTCTTCTTGAACAAATGCGATATGGTTGACGACGAAGAATTATTGGAACTTGTCGAAATGGAAGTTCGCGATCTATTAAATGAATACGACTTCCCAGGCGATGACACACCAATTATCCGCGGTTCTGCTCTTCAAGCACTTGAAGGCGATCCAAAAGCTAAACAAGCAATCATTGAATTAATGAATACCGTAGACGAATACATCCCTGAACCAGTTCGCGAAGTTGACAAACCATTCTTAATGCCGGTTGAAGACGTCTTCACAATCACTGGTCGTGGAACAGTTGCTACTGGCCGTGTTGAACGCGGTACTGTTAAAGTTGGCGAAACTGTTGAAATTATCGGTATTAGAGAAACTAAATCAACAGTTGTTACCGGTGTTGAAATGTTCCGTAAAATACTTGACCAAGCTCAAGCAGGTGACAACATCGGCGCACTTCTTCGCGGTATTTCCCGTGACGAAGTTGTTCGCGGTCAAGTTCTTGCAAAACCAAAATCAGTTACACCTCATGCAGAATTTGACGCCGAAGTTTACGTATTAACAAAAGAAGAAGGCGGACGTCACACTCCATTCTTCTCAAACTATCGTCCTCAATTCTATTTCCGTACAACCGATGTTACTGGTATCATCACTCTTCCTGAAGGAATCGAAATGGTTATGCCTGGCGACAACACCCAAATGCACGTATCATTAATCCACCCAATCGCCGTTGAAAAAGGAACTAAGTTCTCTATTCGTGAAGGCGGACGTACAGTTGGTTCCGGTTCCGTAACACAAATTTAATAATAATTATAAACGGAATGTAAAAGGATGCAAATTAGAGTTAACCTAAAGCATCCTTTTTTATTTTGTCGCAAAGTGTTTTTGGTAGAATTTATGGTAAAAGCGAGAGAAAGAAAAATAGCAGTTGACTTTTGGCCCATTGTTTAATATAATCATAGTAGGAAAGAATAATAAAAGATAGGAGAAAACGATGAAAAAATTTGTGTTATTATCCCTTTTATCCTTGTTTTTGATTGGTTTGGCGGGTTGCTCAACCAAGGATGGTTTGCGAAAGGATTCCGATTTATCTGGATCAAAATATGGAAGTGAATGGGCCGATGAAGGAAACCAAGGAGAATATCAGGCACCACAAGCCGGACAATTAACTGCAAGCGAATGGAGCGATATTTACAATTACGACTTTTACTTATCGCTTTTTGAAAGTTCTCAAGAATCGGAACAGGGTATTTTCACGCCATACTATCAAAAGGGATATTTTGATACACTTAATATGGTGACTGTATTGGTTAAAAATGGCGACCAAGTCTTAAGCGGAGCCCAAGTCGCTCTTCAAAATGTATCGGAAAAGACCGTGTATACAGGAGTTACCAATCTTTTTGGTTATACTTACCTTTTCCCTAAAACATTGGAATTGGATTTGATTACAAACATTAAGGTCACATATAATGGCCAAACAATAAATGTACCGTATGAGTATTCAACAGATAATGATCAAATTGAAATTGACCTGGAAGCAGAAGATAATCATCAAGAAGTTTTGGAATTGATGTTTGTTATAGATACCACCGGTTCAATGGGAGATGAAATTAGTTATTTGAAATCGGAAATCGATTATGTTATTAGTGAAGTCCAAAATGACAATCCGAATTCCACAATCAGATTAGCATTGCTATTCTATCGTGATTTTGGGGATGAATATGTAACCCGTTATTTTGATTTCACAACAGATATTAATCAACAAAAAGCTAATTTGTCAGCTCAAAGCGCTGCAGGCGGCGGAGATTTTGAAGAAGCCGTGGATGTAGCCTTAGATGAAGCTGTTACCAAAGGATGGAGCACCGATAATACTACCAAATTATTATTCCACGTTCTTGATGCGCGACCACACTATGAACAAAATATAATGCTCCGTTATTATAATGCGATTTATTCGGCTAGCGAAAAAGGAATTCGCATCATTCCCGTGGCTTCCAGCGGAATTGATAAATATACCGAATACTTACTCCGCAATGAAGCAATGATGACTGGCGGCACTTATGTCTTTTTAACAAATCATTCAGGAATTGGTGAAGACCATCTCGAGGCAACCGTGGGCGAAACCGTAGTTGAATATTTGAATCATTTGTTGATTCGCCTAATCAATGAATATCATACCGGAGTAATTGAAGAAAAAATCCCATATTACCAAAAATAAGATTATATTTGAGGTTAGACCGCAGTGTCTGACCTTTTATTTCTATTTTTCCTCCATTTTTAAGCAAAAATGGTATAATGTTACTGATTAGGAAATAATAGAGTTAATTAACGAGGAGAAAATATGAGAAGAAGATCTAATTCCACAATGCTTATCGGTGTGATAGCTTCAGCTATTGCCATGGTAATCGGGGTAACTTCCATGATAATTGAAAATTATCTGCTTTTCGGCGGAATTGCGTTAATTTTCGCCGGTTCCCTATCGCTAGGCGGATCCTTAATCGGTTATTATCATCATGACCGTTTTGGAGGTATAATTGTGCTTGGCAGCACCTTGTTATATTACTTTGCCTTGTTAATCTTCAACACCTACGCTTCGTTGTTTTATTTTTATCAAGTTTTGTGGCTAAACGGATTGCTTTTAATGCTTTGCGCTTTTGTTTGGCTGGCCGGCATATTGCATATCTATCGCCCGGATATCAACGGCACAAAGTTTGATAATCGTGTTTTAGGAACGCGTGCGCCCAAAAACATTCTTACGATTATTTTGACGATAGCATCCTTAATTTCTTGTTCTATTGTCGTTATCCAACAACTAAGCGTGGGTTTTATCATCTCCAGCATCGCTCTGATTATCGCCATGGGGTTTTTGGCCACCGGTTTATTTATAGCGGAAATATACCACACAAGGTTGGGTTCGCTATTAATGAGCGCCTCCCTTTGGTTTGTGCTTTCGGTGGTTGTAGTGGAAATTAATGCTACCAATGTCGGAATCATCTTTCTTTTGATTGCGATTGCCCTCTTTATTTTAACCGTTATCAGTGAATGGTGCGGTATTGTAAAGCAGGGAGAAGAAGTGCACATTGGTCCAAAACCATATCGAGGTAAATAAAATGTATATTGACACACATGTTCATTTAAACGACGCAAGATTTAATGACCGCTTAAAAGAAGTTATCGAAGAAGCTAAAAAGGTTGGAGTAAGCCGTTTCGTTTGCGTAGGCTACAATTTAAAAACCTCAGCGGATGCCTTAAAAATCGCTATCGAATATCCCCAAGTCTATGCATCCTTAGGATTTCATCCCACCGAAATAAAAGACATTAAAGAAGAGGATTACCTTTGGCTGGAAGAAAGGGCCAAACACGAAAAGGTGGTAGCCATCGGGGAGTGCGGTTTTGATTTCCATTGGCAAACCACAACTAAAGAAGAACAGTATGAAGCTTTTATCCGGCAAATTGCGATAGCCAAGAAAATTAACAAACCATTAATTATCCATTGTCGCGATGCCATGCAACTTACACTTGATGTTTTAAACAACCAAAAGGCCCGTGAAGTAGGCGGGGTCATGCATGCTTATTCCGGAAGCAAAGAAATGGTGCCCCTATTTATAAAAGAAAACTTTATGATTGGCATTGGGGGACCGGTAACTTTTTTAAATGCCAAAGCACCCAAGGAAGTTGTGGCAAATATCGATTTAAATTATTTATTATCGGAAACCGATGCCCCTTATCTTGCTCCGCACCCCTTTAGGGGGAAAGAAAACCGTCCAGAATTTATTCCTTTAATCGTGGCGAAGATGGCTGAACTTAGGGGAATGGATCCAACCACGATGGCTACAATAATTATGGACAATGCGCGAAAGTTATTTAAGTTTTAAGGAGGAATGAAATGAAAAGACGCTTTCTTTACCTAACAATAATTTCTTTAACCTTAGTTTTGCTTTCAGGATGTTCGTTTTTCTTTCGCGATACAACCACCGAAAATACTGTAATTACCAAAAAAATCGATGTTGGCGCTATTACCGTCGAAGATCTGCAAACCCTTGTCCAAGAAACCATCGCCAAAGTGGAAAACACGGTTATTGCGATTACTTATACCGAAGGGGTTTTTCCTCAGACAACCTCCCTGGGCAGCGGAGTTATCATTGAACGCAGTACCGTGCTAAAGGATAAAAACGGCTCCGAAACCGATGAGAATATCGATTATTACGATTATTTGGTTATAACCAATCGCCATGTGGTGATGTATAAGAATCGTTTAGCTCGCAACCTAAAAGCCTATTTGGGTAATGTCGATTTAAGCCTTGATGGCAGTTGCGTCTATTATGACCGGAATGTCGACTTGGCGTTGGTAAACTTCAAAACAACCGTGTATTTGCCGGTGGCATCAATCGGCGACAGTACGACCTTAAAAAAGGGTTCCTTTGCGATTGCTTTGGGAAACCCCTATGACTTAGGTTTTTATTCCTCAGCCACCTTCGGCATTGTCAGTCACCCTTTGCGTTATTTAACCGATGACATTTTCGAAAGCTCTTCAACCAAAGAAAACGTCTATATTCAACATGACGTGGCTATCAATTCCGGAAACAGCGGCGGCGGTTTGTTTGACATCTATGGAAATCTAATCGGCATCAATACGATGAAGATTATCGGACAAGAAAACGATATCGAAAACATGGGCTTCAGCATCCCCAGCGAAACGGTTAAACAAATTATCGCTAAATATAAATCATAAAGCATTTAAAAGGCTTGACAATGGGAAAACCAAAGTCAAGCCTTGTTTTTTATTGGTACAATAAACGAATATACCAAGGAATATTGGATTTTCTAAAATAAAGCGGTTTATTGTAATCAAATTCTGCAGGATAAAAACCGGTCATCGGATTTAAATATACCGCTATGACATCCTCAGGCGTTTCATACCATTGGGTTTCGATGATATCGAGGTAACCTTCGATAATGTCTGCCCATAAGTATTTTCCAAAGTTTAAATCCGAATAGTATTCAATCGGGCGATTGTCATCGTAGCCAGTCCAAACCCCTACCACCACATCGGGGTTAAAACCCATCATCCAGTTGTCGGTATCGGTTGTTCCTGATTTTCCCGATACTTTATGATCCAATAAGGAAGCTATTCTCCCTCCGGTAGGGCGGATATTATAAGTCATTCGGTTGTCGAAAGTAGAAGTCATTGCTTGATTTAATAAAAAGACATTGGAAGGATGAGCGACTTTTTTCTCTTCCACTGTGTCTTTTTCATATAGAATTAAATCATCAAAGGTGGTGACTTTAGTGATAAAGGTTGGTTTTACTTGTACTCCTAAGTTCGCTAAAGTTGCGTAGCCCTGGGTGAGTTCCTGAAGACTTACTTCATGCGTTCCGAGAGCCAAAGAAGGAATAGCCGGAATGTCGCCGCTAAAACCCAATCGTTTTAAAGTATTAGCCAGTTTTTCTTCTCCTAAAAATAGGTGGGTTTTCATTGCGTAAATATTATCGCTGGTAGCGATGGCGTAAACCATGGAAATATGGGAATGGGGATAAATGCTTTGAAAGTTTTTCGGGGAATAGGAACTGTTTTTTAAATAGAAAGTAGTTGGTTCGCTTAAAAAGGTTGTGCTTTGGGTAAATCCGTTTTCTAAAGCGGATAAATATAAAAACGGTTTGATGGCTGAACCGGGCTGCCTGACGCTGTCGGTGGCGCGGTTGTAACTGCCTTTTAAATAATCCTTTCCACCAATAACATTTAAAACATGCCCGTTTTTGGGATTCATCACATAAATCGCTACCTCGATATCGGAATCGGGCAAGCGGTTTTTGAGACTCTGATGGATAATCGTGTTAAGGCGTCGGTCCAGGGTAGTATATACTTTTAAGCCTTTATAAGCATAATCGTTTAGCCACGGCATTTGTTTTAATTCTCTTAAAACCAAATCCTGAAAATAAGGCGAATTGTTGCTTTCATTGTTTTGGTTGATGCCGACGACGGTAATATCTTGATTATAAAAAGAAGAATGTTCCTCGCTTGATATCACCTGTTCTTCCAATAGTTCGTCTAAGATAAGATTTCTACGCACTTTGTTTTGAACGGGGTTTTTAAGCGGCGAGTAATGCCCGGGGCTTTTGGGAATACTAGCAAGCGTGCAAGCTTCGATTAGATTTATTTCATTTGCATGTTTGTTGAAATAGAATAGACTTGCATCTTCAATTCCGTAAATGCCGTGATCGAAATAGATGGTATTTAGATAACCTTCCAAGATTTCTTCCTTGGAATACTTGTTTTCAAAATTAATGGCAATCATCGCTTCATAGAGTTTTCGTTTTACGGTTTTTTCATGGCTTAAAAAAACATTCTTGATATATTGTTGCGTAATGGTGGATGCACCTTGCGAAAACTCCCGATCTCTGATATTAGCAATCATCGCCCCCGCAATCCTAATGAAATCCACCCCTTGGTGTTCAAAAAAACGTTTGTCTTCAACCGTCACGAAAGCTTTTAATATCGGTGTGGAAATATTATCAAGGGTTACATAGGATTGTTTTTTGTTGTTGCAGACGGATAGGTATTTGGAGCCGCTGTTATCGTACAGTTCGATATTGGAGATAACCGGCATTTCGTATTGTAAATTGTGATTGATAATCGAAAAACTGATAATAGCTGCTGCAAAGATACCAACAAACCCAATTAAAACATAAAGCATGACTTTTAATAACTTACGCATGGTTTCTTCACCCTTTCCGAAGACAAATCTATCCACAAATTATTATTAGTCAAATTGGTTTTGCTATACAAAGCGAAAAAAAAGAAAAAACACTGACCATTTCGTAATCAGTGTTCACTCTACAAATCGCCATCCACTATGTGGAACAATGCTTGGTTTAAAGCTTCCGGACCGTCCACATAATAGATATTTTCGCAAGATGTTTGACGATAAAAATTGACAATCGGAAAACCCATTTCCAGAAGCATCAAGTTTTGCTTATCGCTTTTGATTAGCGAAAAATCGCCTATAATCAAGTAGTCGAAAAAGATTTGGTTATTTTCGGTTTGCAGGTTATGGTCATCGGTTAAAACGGCCGTTTGCTTTACTTCTTTGATTGCTATTCCTTCAAACGGTTTTATCGTTTGCTTGATTGATCCTAAAATTACAATGTCCATATTATTCTCCTTTTTAATAGGTTTTTATTTCTTATAGGGAATGCCCCTAGTCTTTATTCTAACATAGGCCAAAAACGCTTGTCAAGAAGTTTAGGGTATTTTTTGTCGCTTTGGGGTAAAAAAAGTTAAAGTATGAAAAACTTTTCAAATGCGCCTTTATATGGTATAATTGTTAAGTAAGGTGAAAACAATGAAAATAAGGTGCGAAAAATGTTATCGAGTCTTAAACGATAACGAAGTTTATTGTACTCGCTGTGGGGAGTTTAGTCCCAAAGTTCAGGCCAAAATGCAAGGGAAGGACACTCCTTCCCAAATCAAACAATATATCACACAACTTTTTTTAGCTTTTTTTGTGGCCTTTTTTTTAAACGGTATTTTAATCGTCGTTTTCAGCATTCTTTTCGACCGCTTTTTTCCCAATGTTCCCTTTGGCGAACTGGATGAACGTCTCCCTGCATCCATCACTTTGTTTTCCCACACTTATGCCATCTTAGTAACATCCATAGCGCTTTTGGCTATGTTGCTTATAATATATCGCCAAAAAATTAAAAAAGTCATTGGTTTCTTTTATTCCGGTGAAATCCTATATGCTTTATGGTTTGGGATTTTTGGCTTAGTGTTTTTTGCCTTTTTGGCACAAAAAACCTCCATCAGTTTTTTACCGTCTTTTTTTCAACAAATAATAAAGAGTCCCGGGGAATTGATAGACTTTATTTCCCCTCGCGCTTACGCCAAGATTTTTGTTGCTTTAATTAGTTATGCCTTTATCCAGGAAGTAATCTTTAGGTTTGCTTTGGTAGAGATTTTGGATGAAGCAACGCTTTTGCCGGATACACTTGTTGTCATCATCATCGCTTTGAGCGGAGCGTTCTTTGATTGGCTGGCGTTTGGCTTTAATATGCCGATGATTATCGGTAACCTCTTGTTACAAACCTTCTTATCGACGACATATGTTTTCTTTCGTCGCAAATTAATCTTTAATATTATTTTTAGAATATTGTTAATTTCACTAATCTTTATCATATTGTAAGGAGCAAGATTACTATGAGTTTAACCGCCGGCATTGTTGGTTTACCCAATGTGGGAAAATCCACGCTTTTCAATGCCATTACCAAATCGAAAGTTTTAGCAGAGAACTACCCATTTGCGACCATTGAACCGAATGTGGGAATTGTGGAAATCAACGATCCCCGCGTCGATGCCTTGGCGAAAATTTATAATCCCAAAATCGTCGTAAGAACTACTTTTTCGTTTACGGATATAGCGGGTTTGGTTAAAGGGGCTAGTCGCGGCGAAGGCTTGGGCAACCAATTTTTATCCCATATCCGAAATGTCGATGCGATTTGCCATGTGGTTCGCTGCTTTGACGATGCCAATATCACCCATGTAGACGGAACCGTTAACCCCGCAAGAGACATCGAAACAATTCAATTGGAATTAATTTTTGCAGATCTTGAGATGATTGAAAAACGGATACCGAAAATCGAAAAGAAAGCTCAACTGAAAGTCGATGAGGAAGCAGTTGAGGAATACGATTTGTTGCTTAAGTTAAAAGACCACCTTTTACAGGGTTTTCCGGCGCGCAGTTTAACATTTAATGATATGGAAACGCCGATTCTCAAACATTATCAACTCCTCACGATGAAACCCGTTGTCTATGTGGCCAATGTCAGTGAGACGGATGTGGTTAAAGGCAATGCTTATGTTGAGGAGGTAAAGAAAATCGCTTTCCAAGAAGGAAGCGAAGTCTTGACAATCTGCGCGAAAATCGAAGAAGAATTAGCCGAATTGGATCCGGAAGATAAAGTTATGTTTTTAGAAGAGATGGGCTTAAGCGAAAGCGGTCTCGACCGTTTGGTTAAAACATCTTATCATTTGTTGGGATTATCGACCTTTCTGACCGGGGGCGAAAAAGAAGTTCGAGCTTGGACCTTTAAACGCGGCATGAAAGCACCGGAATGTGCAGGCATCATTCACAGCGATTTCGAACGGGGATTTATCCGGGCGGAAATTATGCATTTTGATGATTTGATGAAATACGGGACGCCTGCCAAAGTCAAGGAAGCGGGACGTTACCGAATTGAAGGCAAAGATTACGTAGTTCAAGACGGAGATATTATCTATTATCGTTTTAATGTTTAATTTTTAAGGGGATGGTTAAATGGATCAAAACGCTTATTTTGAAAAAGGTTTGGCGATTGTTCGTCGCTTAAACGAATGTACCTACGAAGCTTATTTAGTGGGTGGGATTGTGCGCGATCATTTGATGCATATGCCATTTACTGATATCGATATTGCCACAAATGCAACTCCGGAACAAATCTTAGAAGTTTTCCCCGATGCTTCAACCGAATATATGACCATGGGAACCATGTCGGTTCGCTTGGATGGCTTTAAATTTGAAATTGCCACTTTTCGCAGCGAAGTATATACCGTATCCAGAAAACCGACGGAAATCCATTATTCGCAAAAATTGCAAGACGATATTATGCGGCGGGATTTTACCATAAACGGTATGGCAATGTCGGCTTCCCAAAACATTATTGATTTTTGTGGAGGGCGGAAAGATTTGCAAAAGGGGATTATTCGCACCATCGGTAAACCGAAAAAGAGTTTTCGCGAGGATCCTTTGCGCATTTTGCGGGCCTTTTCTCTAATGGCCAGGTTTAATTTTAAACTGGCCAAAGCGACCCAAAAAAGCATCAAACAAACCAAAAAATATTTGATTGAAATATCCGAATATAAAGCATCGGCAGAACTAAGGAAAATTTTTGAAGCACCTTATGGTAAAAAAACGCTAAAGAAAATAAAAAAAATGGGCTTGCTTTCTAATCTAAAACCTTATGGGGAAGGTATTTCCTATCTTATAAAGCGTTTTGCGACTCTTTCGACCTTGGAAAAGATGGCTATTTGTTTTAAGCGCTCCGGAAGTTTTCCGACGATTCATGCCTTAACCCACCAAGAAATGAAGGATGTGCAAAGTTTAGTCGCATTATCCAACGAATTAGAAATGAGTGACGCCACCCCGTTAATGATTTATCACTTTGGCGTGGATAAACTCCGCCAAGCGGACCTAATCAATGTGCTTTTGTTAAAACGCTACAAAAGTAAAGCTAAACAAATTGCCAAAGTTCAAAAACAAACCGTATTTATCACCACCAGCCAAATGGCCTTTAAAGCGCAACATTTAATCGAACTAACCGGCGGTTCAACCGGACCGTTTGTGGGCGAAATCATTGAATCTTTAAAAGAACAAATCATCAGTGGAATAATTCCCAATGAGTTTGAAGTTTTAAAAGCGGAAGCGCTTCGCCAATATGAGATTATTAAACAAAAACCTAAATCTAAAGAAAAAGTCAAGTACACGCCGGTAGGAACAGAAAAAACCGCTGAATTCGATACAGAACTCTATAATCAATACAAACGGGAATTTGCGCTTCGCTATGAAGAAAATATTGCTTTGATTCATGATTTTGATAAAAAAACCAAAGCCGAACAAGAAGCAATTAAAAAACAAGTTCGCGAAGCCGTCCATTCGCTGCTGGTGAAACAAAAACCGGAATACAAGAAATTTGAGGTAAATTAAAATGAAGTTTAAACATCTAAAACCAGGCGATTTTTTAGAAGCCTATGCCTTGGTTCAAGACTTTCGCATTCGTTACACCGTTAACCAAACGCCTTATTATGGTTTACTCATCTCCGATGGCGAGACAACGCTTGATGCGCGTCTTTGGGATATTAATTTGAAAAAAGACTTAGCGAGCGGTGTGGTCTATAAAATGTCGTTAAAAATTAACGATTTCGGGGGTAAAATCCAAGCGGTCATCAATAACATTCAAGACGTCGAGGAAGGCGAAATTGACATCAACGAATTCTATCGGTTTGCGCCGCTCGAAAGGACAGTTTTGGAAGAGAAAATTAAAGAATATATTAAAAGTATTCAAAACGAAAACCTAAAGACCTTGGTCAAAAAGGTTATTGATAATGTCTATGAGGATTTCTTCACCTTTCCCGGCGGAGTTTCCATGCATCATAACTATTTATCGGGTTTGGCCTACCATACTTACTCCATGTTGCGTTTAGCAGATCAATTCATTTCCAACTACCCGAGTATTAATAAAGATTTGCTATATGCCGGTGTCTTGGTGCACGATATCGGAAAAACCAAAGAATTCTCCGATGCCAAACAACCCCAATACACTAAGGAAGGCAATTTGCTTGGACACCTGATTATCGGTCTCAATATGCTTACAGTCGAAGCTGAGAAACTAAATATCTTGGAAATCGAAGAAGTTCAATCGCTTTTACACTTAGTCATTGCCCATCACGGCGAACTTCAATACGGTAGCGCTAAGGAACCCTTGATGATGGAAGCAGTTGCTTTATATTTAATTGACCTAACGGATTCGCGGATGGGTGCGATTGAGGATGAAGTAGCGAAAACCGAAAAAGGCACTTGGACCAATCCGATTTCCGCTTTGGGCAAAAAACCTTTATATGTCGTAAGCGACAAAAACGAAACAAAAGAAAATTAAATATTTAACAAAAGAAAAGGACATATCGAGCATGATATGTCCTTTTTGATTCATTGCGAGAGTAAAGTTGCAACTTTTTCTGCTTATTTATTGAGAGCTTGATAAGCCTCTAATAAAGTTTGATAGTTTTGGTTATCAATTTCGCTGGCAAATTTCAATAGGTTGTCCGAAATCATTTGAGCTCTGATAGAAACCAAAATCTTATCGATTCGTGAAGCAGCTTCAAGAGTTTTGATTGCAGGTAGGTAGTAAGTATCAATTGCTTCCAATTCTTTTGGAGTAGGTTTGCGCATGTTCAATTCTTCGTTGGTTTTTTCCTCGTCCGGTTTTTTGTATACTGTATATAGTTCGATTAAGTCTTCGTCTGGGTAAATCTTTAGGTTCTCCGGGGAAGAATCAATGTATACTGCATCCTTACTATTCAAGATAACCGCTCTGTTCAAACCGGTGGTAGTCTTGTAGGAAACGCTCACGCGTGCCGGATTGGCGGAAGTATCCAATAGTTCTCCAACCAATTCTTCTTCCTTCAATTGATTCCAAATAGCCTTTAAGGTCGATTTGTAATTTTCATGTAAGGTGCTGGCAGCGGTGTAGGTCCCTTCGGTTGTAATGTTGAGTCTTAAACCGGCTTTTTTGAATTCGCCCCAAGTTTCGTCATCAAGACCTGCAAGTTTGTAAGCAGTGACAACTTCAGTTAGTCTTTCTTTAATTGTTTTCTTGGTGCTTAGAGCTGCTTGTTTAAAGACTTTGTCCAGGAAAGCTTCAGCTTTTTCGTTTTGTTCGGTTGTCCATTCTTCCGGATCGTCCGCTACGGTATCTAAATTATAGTCATAGAAAGCATGAAGCGAGAACGACTTAATATTGAAGAATTCTTGGTAAATCTTTTCCATTTGCGCGGTAATACTTCTTTCTGGATCGGAATCGTCAAGAGAGTATTGGTCTTTGGTGAAAAGATTCAAAGCTTCGGAATAAAGAGCCGCATTGATTAACAACTCCTTATCGCTCATTATGCCAAAGTAGTCGCGAAGGAAGTTACTCCAACCGTAGTTCGAAGGCATGCCGATTGAAACAAATGTGCCTTTAGAAAGTTCGTCTTGATATTTCTTAACGTTTTTATCGAATAATTCTTGATATTTTTCTTGATTAACTATCGTATCCGTAAAAGGATTGTATATTTTTGCATAGGCTTCATTTGACAACACGATGTATTGGTTCATGTAATCAATCGAAGTTTGCACGCCATGCATGTTTTTCAAAATATTGAAGAACTCATCGGGGGTTAATGTTTTCTTAGTACCGTTAACGGTAATTTCAGCTACAATACTTTTGCTTTCACCGGTCGTTTTATTGTACTTTTTGTAATCGGTGATTTGTTGAGCATTAAATGTATCATTATAATTTTGAACAAACAATGATTCCAATGCTTCGTCATATATTTGAACATTGGCTTTTTCGCGTTCAACATAGAGGTGATATCTGATTAAATCTTCCGATAATGTTTGATTAACCAATTGATCGACTATTTTGTCGCGCACTTCTTCTAAAGTAGGAACTGTCGATTCCGCAACCTTAAGTGCCAAGAAGAAGTTATTGAGGTAAAGGAATGTGTCAGTTGTGAAGGATTTGTGGAAACCTTCGCCAAGTTTTAATTCATTAAAGACTCTCGTAGCGATGGTTGAACTGACGCTTGACAATTCTTTATAAGTGTAAACGAATTGGACATGTTCATTGATGTCATTAGTTAGGTTGAAGATTATTTTACCGTCTTCAACGGTGTAACCATTTCCTGAAGTCAAAATGTCATCGCCATTATTTTTATAGGCATATTGCTCGTTAAACATGTCTATAAAGAGTTGTTTTACTTCCTCTTCCTCAAAGAGGTTACTGCTTTCTTGTTTATACCAACCAAGCGGTGAAGTTCTGAAAATGTCGACGCCATGATTTTGAAGAAGCTTTTTCGCTTCTGCAATGCTGGTAAAGGAAAGGATGATTGTTGTTACGGTTGGGCGATAGGTGCTGTTGTAGGTTGATTTGATGGTTGCTTCGCTGAAATATGGTTCGTCTTCATCGCGGGAGGCGATTTCTTCCAATAGTTTTGTTTTGGCAAAGGCAAAACGGCGATATTCCAACTCGTAATACTTATTGCGTGCATCTTCCGTAAAATAACCAGAAGCAATCATATTGTTGGTGTGACGGGTTAGGGTTTCTTCCAAGTCGCCGGTAAATTCACTTAAATCACTTACGCCATAGATTAAACGGTTTTTAAAAGCAGTGAATTCTTCATCATCAATGGTGATTTCGGAAAGAATTTGTTCGTCCAACCAATCGTTGAAACGATCCAAACCTTGGTTGGCAAGCATCCGACGGTAAATCCGTTCGTTGGTGATGGTTGATTCACCGATGGTTAGATAAGTACCGTTTGGATTGGAAAGGGTAGGTATTTGGGAAGGATATTGGTATTTATCCTTTTTGCATCCCGTTAGCCCTAGGATTGCTAGGGCTATAACGAGGATTGTCGATAGTTTTAATAAGTAACTGCGCATCGGTTTTATTCTCCTTCCTCGAGGGTTTCAAGGGCTGATTTTCTTAAAGCAGCGTTGATGGCTTCAAATTTGGTTTTGAAGTTGGCATCAGCATAAGAAATTTCTCCGGAAGCAACTTTTTCGCCACGATAATCGATTAAACCTAGGCTTACCCGGTCTTCAGAGGTGAAGTATTGCTTAACCGGTTCATAGTAGAACGTTAAAGCAGCTTTAAGTTCATCGCTGATGGTGATTTTTTCTTCCTCTGGGGTATTTGCATCTTGCAATAAGCTTTCTTCGTAAAGTTCAATTTCTTCTTCAGTAGGAATTGTTTCGGTTTTTTCCGCATTCTTATAGGCATAATCAGTATACGAAACAAGCGCAATCTTATGGTAACCATACATGGTTGTGAACGGATCGCTTCTTAACGGACCATCGATTTTGCCTGCTTCTCTGGCTATGTCGTATAAGGCTTTCATTTCTGCTTTGAATTCATCGACAATACCAGAAGAATTGGTGTAGGTTTGAGCCGATTCCAATTTAACATGCAAACCGGCTTTTTTAGCCCGTTCGTAAATGGTCATTTCGCTTGGGTCTTTGTCTTCTTTTGGATATACGCTGTCTTTATATTTGTTGGCAATTTCGTTGACTTGTTCATATAATGTAGTACCTGTGCTGGTCAAAGTGTCTTCGAAAATCTTTTCGAGAAGTAGTTGAGCAAGCGTTTTTTGTTCGTTAGTCCAATCGGATTCTTCGTCTTTATCGTTAATATCAACTAATCCATCTGCATTATAATCCACATAAGCAATTAAATTGAAAACTGAACCTGAGAAATATTCGTCACGAATCTTTTCCATCCGGGCTTTTAGGGTATTCATTGCAACATTATTGGTTTCTGTTAAATCATAAGTATAGAATGTTTTAGCAAATTTTGTTTGGGCATCCGATAAAACATTGATTTGAACCGCTAGTTCGTTTTCATCTTCCACTTGGAAGAATTCTTTCAAGAAGCGTTTCCAACCGTATGATTGAGGGAAACCTTGAGTTTCGAAATAATTCATAGAGAAATAGTAGGAATACATCTTGACATCTTGCTCAATGATTTCCTTTAAACGAGCTTTATCGTAGACTTCTTTGGTTACTGGATTGTAAATTTCGTTGTATTCTTTATTGGCAAGGAAAAGATGGGTATTCATGAAGCTGAAAGAAGCGTTAACGCCATAACGATTGCTTAAGTTCTTGAAGAAGTCAGCAACTTTGTAAGTCACTTTTTGGCCGTTAAGGGTAAAGCTTAATATTGTATCTTTGCTTTTTTCCTTGGTTGGCTTGAATTCTGGGTATTTATCCGCTTCAAGCTTAAGGGTGTTTTTGAAGAAATTGTCATAAGCGTTTTTGTATAGCGCTTCAATAATCGAATCATAAATTACCAATTCGTGTTCGCGACGCAGTTTAAACATTTTTTCGCTAACAACATCGGGGGTAAAGTTTTCTTCGATGAGTTTTTCTTCAATTTCGGCGAACAATTCATCGCTAGGGATTTTTTCTTCGTCGGTATCATCGTCGAAATCAAAAACATATTTTTGAGCGAGGGTTTCTTCAATCTTAAGGGCTAGGAAATATCCGGAAGCATTTTTTTGTTCTGTTTTGCTGGTGGCAAGTTTAACCGGACTATTGGTATAAGACTTGTAGAAGGAATCCTCAAGTTTCAAAGAATCGATAATTGTTGATTTGAATTGAGAGTTTAAGTCATCCAATTCTTTGGCTGTGAAGATAAATTTCGAATACTTGTTGATGTTATCGCTCGATAAATCAAGGAAATTGATGTTTTCGATTGTTTCTTCGTCAACAGTTTCGCTTTCGACTTCATAGTGACTGCCGTTTTTCAATAATGGTTCCGCACCGTTATTGTAATACCGGTACATATAGTTGTACATGTCGATGAAAGTTTGTTTTACTTCCTTTTCGGTCATGGCTTCGCCGGTATCTTTGGAAATCCAACCGCTGGAAGACAACTTTTCGATATCGATGCCGAATAATTCTAACACACTTTTCGCATGTTGTTCTGTGTCAAAGAGTATTGTGATCGCTTTTACGGATGTTAGGTAATTTTGGTCATAATAAGTTTGATATTTCGAGATGTCGAAAGGTCGTCCGTCTTTTTTCTTTTCTTCAATTTCTTCATCGTATTTTTGACGAGCGTATTTTTCGCGGCGGTATTGGAGTTCGATATAAGCTTCTCTTTCGGCCTCTGTAAAGTAGCCGCTAATCGTCATATTGTTTTCGAAGACTTCAAGGATTTCCGCCGGTGTCTTATCGCTGTCTAAATCTTCCAACTTCTTGACACCGTAGATGATTTCGTTTCGGAATTCCTGGTAATCATCGCTATTTTTGTCGACATTGATATCTTTTAATAATTCCGTATCAATGAAACGTTGGATTTCGTCATAACTGTAACTTTGGCGAAGAGCATAATAGAGTTTTTCGTTGGTGATTACGTAATCGCCTAATCTTAAGAATGGATCATTGGGGTTTGATATTTGTGGATTTGCTTTTGGTCCCGAAAAAGCCCAAATCCCAAGGGTAATCCCAAAGATTAAAACTAAACCTATTGCTACAGGAAGTATCGCAAGAAAGGGCTTTTTCTCGTTTACAGTTTTTTTGCTTTTACTCATGGTTATTCTCCTTTTTATTTTTTTATTTACTTTTGTTATTTTATTGTGGATCACAATAATCTTTTTCAAGATAACACTATTATAGTATCATTTTTTGCTAAAAAATACAAATGAAATGTGAATAATTTTGAGGGTTGTAGCGAAAATAAATCCACAAAAAACAAGGGTTATAAAATGCGCTAAACAATTGGGCGATAGTAATTATCGCTATTGCCAAACAAGCGTACAATAATAGCGGAAGGAGGAATATTATGTATCATCGTCGTAACGAATTCGGATTTGCATTCGTTTTAGTATTATTCATCTTGTTAGTAATTATCGGTGCTTGCTGGGCTTGGTAGAGGTGAAATTTCCGCTAAACGCAAAATAAACATATCCACTTCTTGGAAAACTTGCCCTGGCAAGTTTTTTTCTTTTTCTTAGTGTTTGAATTTTTGGCAAAAATATGATATAATTAGCAAATAATGAGGATGAAAAAATATGAAAGTAATAATTTTAGCAAGTGGTTCAAAAGGCAATGCCACAT
>DUPC01000033.1 GCA_012838545.1 Acholeplasmataceae bacterium | reverse complement strand
GAAGAGTTTGGTGACTTTAGCGAAGTGGACACACCTGTTCCCATGCCGAACACAGAAGTTAAGCACTTCAGCGCCGACGATAGTCCTTTCGGGCGAAAATAGGTCGTTGCCAACTCTTATTTCTATAGGCCTCTTTAGCTCAGTTGGTTAGAGCACATGACTGTTAATCATGGGGTCCAAGGTTCAAGTCCTTGAAGGGGCGCCATTCAAGCTGATTCCACCATTGTACAGTTATGTATGATGGTTTTATTTTGTATGGTCCGTTGGAGAAGCGGTTTAACTCACATGCCTTTCACGCATGCATTCACGGGTTCGAATCCCGTACGGATCACCAATCAAACAATTTCGTCACCTTGTCAAAGGTGATTTTTTTTTATCATCTTGTTGTTAATTATTTTTTTGTGGTATAATTTTTATAATAGTACTATAGGAGAGAATATCATGTGCGGACGGTTTACCTTAAGTGTTAATAAATAT
This sequence comes from Acholeplasmataceae bacterium, assembly GCA_012838545.1. Classification (GTDB taxonomy): domain Bacteria; phylum Bacillota_I; class Bacilli_A; order ML615J-28; family CAG-313; genus UBA1427. The sequence goes on along the minus strand of DUPC01000033.1, from coordinate 2,339 downwards.
TCATTGGACGATTATTTACGCGACTATTATCAAATTGAAAATTTTGCCTATAATTTTAAACTTCCCAGGTATAATATTGCGCCGGGACAACCGGTTTTGGCTATTATCAACGATGGCGAAAAAAACCGTATTGGGACGCTTCACTGGGGTTTTATCCCCCCTTTTGTCAAAGACGATAACTCCGCAAAGCAATTGATAAATGCCCGTGCTGAAACCATTGCCATCAAACCTTCCTTTAAAAAAGCCTTTAAATATTACCGTTGCGTGATATTGGCCGATGGTTTCTACGAATGGAAAAAGACCGGGGGCGACAAAATACCGATGCGTTTCTTGGTAAAAGACCAAGAGATCTTTGGGTTTGCAGGAATATGGGGGACATATACAAGACCTGACGGCACCAAGATTTACACTTGTGCAATTATTACTACCGATGCCAATCCTTTGATGGCGGAGGTACATGATAGAATGCCGGTTATATTAACCGAAGAAGCCAAGAAATTGTGGCTTAATCCTGGTTTAAATAATGAAAATGAATTGCTTGATGCTTTGAAACCGTACTCTGCCGATTTAATGGAATATTATCAAGTCTCAAAAATTGTCAACAATGCCCGATTTGATGATCCATCATGCATTGAAAAAAGTGATTTGCAAATATAGTGCTGCAAAATTTAAAAAAATAAATAGGAGAAAAATCGAATGAGCGTTACCATACCAAAGAACTATTCCAGTGTACTAAATTTTATTGAAACCCAAGAAGCAATCAAATTTGTCAAAGATACTTTTGAAAGAAAGATAGCGGAATACTTAAATTTAACCAGAGTATCAGCACCGCTCTTTGTTCGGGAATCCTCCGGATTAAATGACCACTTAAGCGGAGTCGAAAAACCGGTTAGTTTTCAAATAAGTGCTTTTGACGATAAAATAGAAATTGTCCAATCGCTGGCGAAATGGAAGCGCATGGCTCTAAAAGAATATCGCTTTTTGCCCGATACAGGTTTATACACCGATATGAATGCGATTCGCAAAGATGAAACTTTGGATAACCTACATTCCCTTTATGTTGACCAATGGGACTGGGAACGCGTGATTCTACCGGATAATCGCAATATTTCCTATTTGGGACAAATTGTCCGAAAAATTGTCAAAGCAATTGTCGATACGAAGACTTTATTGAACAAGCAATTTAATCAACTTACCCAAACCATCAATGAAGATGTCTTTTTTATCACTACAGAAGAATTGTTGCAAAGATATCCTCATTTATCCAGTAAAGAAAGAGAAAACGCGATTTGCCGAGAGAAGCAAACTGTCTTTATTATGGGAATCGGCGACCAATTGTCCAATGGCAGCCCTCATGATTTGCGGGCGCCGGACTATGACGATTGGCGGCTAAATGGCGATATTTTGGTTTGGTACGAACCGCTCGGCCAAGCGGTGGAACTTTCATCAATGGGAATCAGAGTTGACTCTGCCAGTTTACAATATCAATTAACAACAACCAATACCTTAAAAAGGTTAAAATTCCCGTTTCACCGGGAGGTAATGGAGGGAAAACTTCCTCTATCCATTGGCGGGGGAATCGGCCAATCCAGGTTATGTTTGGTAATGTTGGAAAAAGTGCATATCGGCGAAGTCCAAGCTTCGCTTTGGCCTGAAGAAGACCTCAAGGTCTTAAAAGATCACGGGATAATGATTTTGTAAAGGAGATAGAAATAATGTTTGAAATTAAAAAAGTTTACCGTCAAACCATTCCTGCTACCCGCTTCATCAGAAAAAAGTATTCGGATTCCGACCGCGAAAACGGGTCTTTTGCCCACAAATGGCAAGAATGGTTCGCTAAAGGTCATTTTGCAACGTTGGAAAAATTGTTGCCACAAGGAGCCTTTTTTGAAGATAGCGGAGCTTACATAGGTTTAATGCGGTGGAAAGAACAAGAACCTTTTGAATACTCGATCGGCATGTTTTTACCAAAGGATACCGAGGTACCCGAAGGTTTTGACCATGTCGATTTTCCGGAAAGTGCGCTTGGCGTTGTTTGGCTTTTCGGAAAAGAGGAAAACCTTTATTGCCATGAAGATGCCTGTTACAATACTTTAGTACAAAAGGGCGAAAAAGTAGTTACCGATTCTAAAGGCGCCTTATGGTTCTTTGAACGATATGTTTGTCCGCGTTTTACTAACCCGGACGATCAAGGCAATGTTATTTTGGATATTTGTTATTTTATCAAATAGTTTTTTCATCTTTTTGGTATCGATTAAATAAGCTAAGGAGAAAAAAATTGCAAGTATTCTTGATTTGGTCAGGAACGTATAGAACCAAAACCAAGAACAATAAAAAAG
>DUPC01000032.1 GCA_012838545.1 Acholeplasmataceae bacterium | reverse complement strand
TCACCTATCTATATTATACCAATTAATCGGTTCAAAAGCAATTGAATGGAAAAATATAAAAAAAGGGCGCAAATAATGACGCCCTATAGATAAATTTTGACAATTTCGCCATCTGCGCTTTCCACAGTTATTAGTTCGAGTTTGTTAAAAACCTTTTTGCATTTTTTCAAGTCTTTGGCGATTTTTTTAATTTCTTCTTCGGTTAAATTCATTTCCAGTTGATTGTTACAGAATTTTCGAATTAGGCTTTTGTTTGTAAAGAGCCAATGGGGGATTATGATAGGGAACCCGATATGCCCTCGTTTACGAATGATGATTTTCATATCAATCATTCCACGTAAATTTCGACAATATCGCCTTCAGCAGTTTCCAATTCCACCAATTTACCGATGACACCTTGGTCAATCATCGAAAGGAGTTGTTCAAAATCAATGTCCTTTAGTGAGATGCTTTTGTCGCCAAAGGTAAAATTGCTGTTGTCGGATGCAATAAGAATTTTTGCTATGGCCAAAGGAATATTTACTTTTACCTTATCGCCATCTTGGGTAGATACCCGAATTTTTAACAATATAAGGTTCGGATCTTTCCGTTTTTCTTCCGGAATCAGAAGCGTTTCCGCTACATTCTCTTTACCCAACAAGAAATCCACTGTCGTGTCAAACATTTGGGCAATTTCTAAAAGCAAAGTAACATCGGGATAAGAAATGTCATTCTCCCATTTTGAAACCGCTTGGGGAGAAACGCCCAATTTTTCGGCTACTTCCTCCTGGGTCATTTTTTTGTTTTTTCTTAATTCTGTAAACCGTTTTCCAAAACTGTTATTCATATGTTTTTTCCTCCTTCACAAGCATTATACGGAAAAAAAGACCTAAATACCAGCACCCATTAGTTGAAAACGGGCTCATTTTAACAACTGTTTGGTGATTTTTCCCTCAACTTGTGGTTGACAAAGGAATTATACCATAAACTGTTTATTTTCGTGGTTGAATTGTGCCATGAGGATGTTCAGGCGGAGCATAAAGCGAATAAAGTTTGAGCGGAATATTGCCGATATTGGTAATATTGTGCCATTTTCCCGCCGGAATTAAAATCGCATCATCATCTTCTGCTTCATGACGGTAATTTAATAAATCTTGGGTATCGCTCATTTGCACTAAAGCTTTCCCTTGTTCAATTCGAATAAACTGATCGGTATTAGGATGGCGTTCCAGACCAATCGACTCGCCCGGAAGCAAACTCATCAAGGTCAATTGCATGTTGTTTCCACTCCATAAAGCCAAACGAAAGTTATTGTTGCTTTTTGTAGTTTCCTCGATATCAAAGGTTATCGGTTGGGGACCATAATCATAAAGCGTAATCGGCTCGCCCCGTTTAAACGGATGATTGGGTACCGGGGTTAACGGAATGTAAAAAAAATATGGTGGCTGTAAATAATAAAGCAAAAAAACCCTCCTTTCTTTTTTCCTATTCTATCTTATGCCCTCAAGTTCGATTAAGTGTATAATCGAAAAAGGAAAAACTGCGTGATATTTTCACGCAGTTATCGCTTTTTATTTGGTTTTATAAGTTGATTCCGTTACTTGAAAAGGAAAACTTACCGCATTATTAACCGCTTCTTTGGTTAAAGCCAGAACAGTCTCATCCATATCGTCAGTGCGATATGTAATATCGTCGATTGTTAGACCGGAAATAGCTTTAAACCAAGTAAGAGCTGCGGCGTATCTACCTTTTTTAACATTCAAGTGATAGCCATCGCTGACATTTAAAGTATCGCCTAAGAAACTCGTACGCATGTTTTGAATCGTTGTTCCGGATGGAATGATGCCATAAATGTCTTGGTGCGGAACAATTAATTCGTTTACCGTATCGACAATCGCCTCGTACATAGTCATTTGGTCGCGATTATAGTGATAAAAATCGTTATGGTTGCTGGTATTGGCATAAGCCCATGTCATATGCCAATAAATTCGGGCATACGGATTCGTAATATTGGCTTTGACAAAGTCAATCAATTGATTTAAGTATGGGTCGTAGGTATTTGGTCTACCGCTGGAACCGCTGACTTGTTGAATGACGATTATATCCCAATCTTCATCTTGCAACCCGTAAAGCAATTTATGGCCTTCCGTTTTCACCCAAGAATCGTTGGTATTTTTCTTATATTTATAGTTCGAAGCATTGTTTGTAAAACTGGTCACATGCATTTCCAGGCTTGCGCCATCCCGATGCATATTGCCAAGAACTATCTCTTCCACACCGAAATCTTTGGCAATTTTATACAAATATTCCATTCCGTCTTCGCTAAAGCTGTTTCCAATGGCAAGCACCTTGAAGGTTTTTGAAAAATCCATAACTCCTCTTTCTACTTCCACTTCTAAAATCACATAAACTGCACCGGAGGCAATCTTTACATAATGCTTGCCGTATGCGATACCTTTTAATTCTAAGGAAGTGCCATTAACTGTTATTTCTAACCCATGAGGGTCTGAATCAAGCAATTCTAGATAACCGATAGAAGTTTTTTCCGCTTCATAAGCTTTTAAGTTTCCCAACAAACTCTTTGGAGCCGTAAATGAGAATGATTTGGTTTCCTCTTTCAAGATTTTTATTTGGTAAGGCGCATTATCGGTACCTTGTCCTTCTAAATCGGAAAAAACTATTATTTGTTCTTCTGCATCCTGGCAACCGATTAAAGAAGAAAAAACAAAACAAATTGTCAATATCAATAAAAATTTTCGCATATCTTTCTCCTTTTCTTTTGAAACTATTATATCATAATCAAACTTGTTTAGACAACTTTTTTGATAATTTGAACCAATTTTCTTAAAATCCTTACCAAAAAGCAAAAAGTACATTCAGATAGTTTTCTTATAATCGTTTTCTTTAAGGCTCGATTTAGAAAGTTTATCCCAAGAGATTTTTTTTGCCTTGATAATCAAAAAGTCCGGACGAAGGTAATTGTCCCGATATTCAGGGTATCTTTCCATTATGTCTTCATCGGGAACAGGTTCTACAACCCGTTCAATCATAAACCCTGTATCCACCAATTCATTGACAATGGTCGCAAACGTCCGATGGTATTTTATGATCTCCACATCAAACCATTTGGTTAGTCTTTTCCCTTCCCGGCAATAATCCCTAACGCGAGCACTTATCTTATTCCCTCGATTATCTTTTTCCCAACGTGTCACATGCGAATCGTCAAAGGTTGTTGCCAAAGGGTGTTCTTGCGAAAAAAGCAAAAAACCGTTTTCCTTCAACAATTGATGAAGATCAATTAACAATAAGGAAAGGTCCTTGACATAATGAAAGGCCAAGGAACTGGCTATGATGTCAAATTGCTCATTTAAGCTTTTTATGTCTTCCATGGCTATTTTTTGATAAGTGATTTTTTCGTGGGCATTGATGGTCCGGGCGAGTTTAATCATTTTTTCAGAAATATCAATTCCCACAACTTTTTTGGCGCCTAAAGAAACAAACTGAAAGCAATGATCGCCTTGACCGCACCCTAAATCCAGCACGGTTTTTCCTTCTAAATTCGGAAACAAGGAAAGAATTGCTGGCATTTCAATCAAAAGGTTGGCATTTTCTTTCTTTTCTCGCAATCTTGCATAATTGTCAAATAATTCTTGATTATCGTAAACGTTTTGTTTAGACATTTATTACTCCTTTGATGGCTTTGTCCTAACAATAGGTTATCAAGTGCTTTGATTATTTTTTATCTTCTATTGAGAATTTTAGTTTTTTCAAAAAAGATAATTCAGGCGCCCAATACCCGATTTGTTCTTTCGAAACCAGCTTTACCATTTCTTGTAACATCAAATAAGGGAAACCAATTCTTTACAAAGCATTACCAAATCATAGCGGATACCTTCCCTGGAGCGCCAAGAACAGCGATTCCATTCACTTTGAGAAACATCGTCTCCCCCATAGATTAGAGCGCCAAAGGAGACCCTTAAAAAAAAGTGCTACCGAAATACATCCCGCTTGTTCCACTTCGACTATTTTTGCGCCTTCGCTACGACGAAAATTGATGCAATCAATGATTTCCCGGAAAATCGCATCGGCAGTCCTGGTTAGACCTATTAGGTAATCATTTTTTTTTGCATACTTTGGTTCGCAATATACAACTCGGAAAGGCTCAAGATAATGATAAGAAAAGCCCTCATCTCTGATAGCGCCATTCACCACTAAACTTTTCCCAACCTCAATGTTTTTATCGAGGACTCCTCCTCCCCCACAAAAAATGACTTTATTTATGCCAAAATATGGCAATAAATCGAGGTTTCCAGCACAGGCGGGACATCCCACTTGCCCATGAATGAAAAAAAATATCGCTATCCCCAAACCGAAAAATGTCATAAGGTGTTTCTCCTCGAATGGTTGCGAATTTTTGGATTATACCTTTTTCAATTAGTTTTTTATGACTTCTTCAAAAAAGGTGATAATTAACTTGTCGCTATCCAACTTCGGGAAATGTTTGGCCACATTTTCAGGATTTATTAAAGCTATCGGATTATCGGCAAATTCTATAATCGGGAATGCTTTTCTTTTTATCATATTTGCCCCTTTAAATTATCGTTTTTTTTGCCCCACAATCAACCTTTTGTTCTTTGGATTGTAATGGTTCATTTGGGATCACACAGACTCAATCCAATTCATCTTTTACTTTGTTTTCCAAAAAAACTAAGGAAAAACGTTTTATCATCGCCTAAATACTGATCTTTAGAACCAAATTCATCATAAGCAAAGGCGAACTTATTTTATTACCCTTTCATTATTTTTTTCTTCTTTTAAAATGATTTAAACCATACTCTTCTTTGGCTTTTTGCGTTATTTCTTGGACAAAAGCGGTTTTCATTTCGGTATAACCGTCACGATTGAATTCATATGGTTTCCAAAGGGAAAGTTTCAATTTCTCATACTCTTTGGCAATTTTCGGATACTTAAGCAAATAGTCCCTAAAAAACAATTCATCATGATCGCCAAAGGTTCGTAAATGCAAATGAAAGACTTTTTCAAAAAATCCGCTTTCTGTATATCCTTTATTAAAGTCCATCCTAGATGGGCTTTCTTTCATGCACAAATAACCCTGGTTTAGCAAAGCAGTTTTTATCTTGGAAAAGTCCGACAAATTGGCTTCTATCAATAAATCAATAATGGGTTTTGCCCAAATACCTTTGATGGAGGTACTGCCTATATGGTGGATTAAACAGTTTTGGGGTAAAAGGGATGACAAATAATTCTTTTCCTCGCTAAACCAATCATTCCATATTGGTTTGTATTCAGTTAATTGAATCGGGAAAAGTTGCCATAGTTCTTCCAAGGACATCTCGGAAAGTGGTTTTTTCAATTAAATCATCTCCTCAATCTTTGTAAAAACGGTTAAACAAGATTATCAATTAGGTCATTTATTGTGGATTTATAGTCTTCTTTAATAAGGTATAAAGGTAGATTATATTTAAGGCAACCTTCAATAAAAAAACGGTTATCGCGTTTTAATAATTCTTTATGGCAATTTAAATCTTTAATCCTATTTTCAATTACCGAACCATGTTTGATAATATCCTCAAAGTGAGAATCAATATACTCTTCAGTCATGGCAAGGCAAATAAACCTAATCGTGGAAAGGTAAATTTCATCGAAATCTTTCTGCCAATCAAATGGCACATAACACCCTTCAACAATTAGGTTTTGCTTGTTTTCAATAGCTGTTTTAATCATTTCACATACTATTGGCCAAAGAATAAATGTTAGTTTATCTTCATCCATTGGGGTAAGATTGGTTTGCCCGCTCCTGATAAGCCCCATCTTCAAGTGGTCAATCGATAAATAAGGATAGTGCATTTTTTCGAGCATCTTTTGCGCAAGAACCGTTTTTCCGGTATGGGTCGCACCGGTAATTAATATTATCATCTTTTTACCGTCCTATTATTTATCGTTTTGTCAACAAGACAATGGTTTCCATATGG
>DUPC01000031.1 GCA_012838545.1 Acholeplasmataceae bacterium | reverse complement strand
TATATTCCTCCTATGAGCCATCCTTGGAAAGAGGCTTCGTTTATGCAATACGTTAATTCACAGAAACATCAGAAAAATTACGCTAATGTTTAACTTTTTTTGAGAAAAAATCAAAAGATATTGACACTTTTATTTTATTTGTAATTGATTTGGATACATTTTATCTCATTACTTCAATTTAATCTTAAAATATAACCCCTAATTCCCAAGCCTTACTTCTATTTTTTTGGGGAATTATTGAGAATTCTTTGCTTTATTGGCCATCTAAAATACCCTTAAGAATTAAGAAAGAAAAAAATGGTATTATTTCGGTATCAAATGACACCTTATTTTTAATGTGATTTTGTCAGCTTTTTTGATAGTACATGCATTTATCATTACAATAAATATCAGTAATAAAAAACCTCCAGTTTCATGACTGGAGGTTTATTGTTATTCTCTTTCCTTTTCGCTTATGAATTCATACATAAGATCCGCATCTTTTTTCTTGGTTGAATCAATCAAAGATGTAACTCTTACTTCAAGAATCTTTTTGCCAAAGTAGATGGTGATGATATCGCCAACGGTAACTTCTTTGGAAGGCTTGACGGGTTTGCCGTTTATATATATCCTTTCCGCTTCCGCTACTTCTTTGGCTAGGGTGCGTCTTTTGATTAATCGCGATACTTTTAAGTATTTGTCGATTCTCATTGTTGTTCTTCGCTTGAGTTACGGTCCCGATCTTCTTCCGTGATGGTTGTGCCGTTTAGGGAAATATTTTCTTCAGCCATCTTGGCTTTTTTCTTTTCCCACCATTGAATGCGACCGGTATCAACCAATTCTTCAATATCTTCGCGAGTGAGAGTTTCGATTTCGACTAAGTGTTGCGCAATCAAATCAAGCAACGAACGGTATTCACGTAAAGTTTCTTCGCCTTTTTGATAACATTCATCAATAATCCTGCGAACTTCTTGGTCAATCTCTAGCGCTACTTGGTCGGAGAAGTTTTTATCGGTCATATAGTCGCGACCCAAGAAAACCGATCCGGTTTGACGTTCGTATTGAATCGGCCCAAGATTGCTCATACCGAATTCGGTTACCATGGCTCTGGCAATTTGGGTTGCTTTTTGGAAGTCGCTGTGAGCACCCGTAGTCATTTGGTTAAACACAAGCGTCTCAGCAATCCGCCCTGCAAGAAGACCGGTAATTTGCGAAAGCAAAGCTTCTTTGGTTTGCAAAAAGGTTTCTTCTTTTGGGGTCATTAAGTTGTATCCGCCAGCATCCCCCCGCGGGATAATTGTTACTTTTTGAACAATGGATGCATGTTTCAACTTCAACCCAATAACCGCATGCCCCGCTTCATGGTAAGCCACAAGCGCTTTTTCGGTTTCGGTATATTTTTTGCTTTTTTTAGCTGGACCCATCATAACGCGGTCAATTGCTTCATCGACATGATAAATCTTGATTTCTTTGGTGTTTTCTCTTGCGGCCAGAAGCGCTGCTTCATTGAGCAAGTTTTCCAAATCGGCACCACTAAAGCCCGGTGTTCTTTTGGCAACATCGGATAAATTGACGCGTTTGGAAATCTTTTTGTTGCGAGCGTGCACTTGCAAAATTTCTTCCCTTGCCATTACATCTGGGAGATTAATGGTGATTTGTCTGTCAAATCGGCCCGGACGAAGAAGCGCTGGGTCCAAAATATCCGATCTGTTGGTAGCGGCTATTACGATAATTCCCGAATGTCCGCCAAAGCCGTCCATTTCAACGAGCAATTGGTTTAGGGTTTGTTCTCTTTCGTCATGACCGCCGCCCAAACCTGCTCCTCTTTGACGACCCACCGCATCAATTTCATCGATAAACACGATGCACGGTGCAGTTTGTTTTGCCACTTTGAACATGTCGCGGACACGGCTTGCACCGACACCGACAAACATTTCCACAAAATCAGAACCGGAAATGGTATAGAACGGTACATTTGCCTCACCTGCTACGGCTCTGGCAAGTAGTGTCTTACCGGTTCCCGGAGCCCCTACCAAAAGGACGCCTTTGGGAATTCTAGCCCCCATTGCAAAATATTTTTGGGGTGCTTTCAAAAAGTCCACTAGTTCAATCAATTCTTCTTTTTCTTCTTTCAACCCCGCAACATCTTTAAACGTAACACCGGATTTGCGGGAAAGGCGAGCGCGGCTTTTGCCAAAATCAAAGGCTTTGTTCTGACTGCCGGCGCTGTTTCTAATCATCAAGAAGATGATTACCCCAAAGATGATAATCGGAACAAAAACGCTTAACAGCGAAAGCCAATTGAATGACGATATAATATCAATCTTTTTAATTGTGAATTGGCCTTGATCCTGCAAATCAAGAATCCTTTGATAATCGTCTTGCATTAAGGTAACAACGAAACCTTGCGCTTCTGTATATGTTTCCTTAAAGGTTCCATATGCTTCTAGATTATTTTGGTTACCATCGCCAGCAATACCGCGAAAACTGATTTCTTTGATGTGTCCTGCTTCTAAATGTTCAAAAAATTTATCATGATCCAATTCAACGATTTTTTCGTTGCCTCTCATTGCGAACAGGATAACTCCACCAATGATAAAAGCAAAAAGGGCCATTAAAAAGATATCGGAAAAGCCAATTTTCTTTTTCATTGGTTTATTCATTTGTGCCATTATTTCCTCCTTTTTTAAATTCGACATTTTCTTTTTTTCTTATTTGGTTATCAAGGCCTAAAATTGCCATTACCGAATTATCCTTATCACACAAAAGTAATAAGCGGTTTCTTTTTAAGTGAGAGACTTTTTTATCAGTCAACAAATCACTCACGGTTTTAGTGCCTTGTTTTATTTTAATTCGATCGCCGTCTTGCCTTGTGCGAATGACTACTGGCAATTCTTTTATATTATACCATAAACTTTGATATCTCGCCTTATAATTACTTATATTTTTTTCGATTAAAATTTCCTTATTTCGGGGGAGTTGATACAACCCCGGATCCCTTATTTCCAAGTAAAACGGTTCGCTTTTGAAATCGGTCGTAAAAGTTATCTTACCGTATTCTTTAATCATATATAAATCACCCGAAATCGGGTAAATAATCGGTTGCTTTAAGGAATCAATTTGTTTGATGATTTCTTCGATTTGGGGGCGCGATAATTGAAAAGGTTTTAATAACGTAAACAACACTTCCACTTGCAGAAGCGGTTTTAAATTTTTTAAGTGTTCGATGTCCAAGGTGATATCTTTATTATTTACCACAACTTCTTGCTTTATAAATGAACCGACCATTTCCTCCAGCAAATCGCACAATTCGTGCATGTCTTTGGCAAAGTTGTTAATTGCTTTTAAAAAAGACGGGTTTTCTTCTTGAAAGAACGGAATTACGTTACTGCGAATCCGATTGCGCAAATAATTGTCTTCAAAATTGGAATAATCGTCAAAGTATTTTAAATTATTATTTAAAGCATATTGGGCAATTTCTTCTTTGGACACTTCCAATAGCGGCCGGTATAGCGTCAAGAAATCAAACTCGGCCCATTTCCTTAGCCCTGCATATCCCCTCATGCTTGATTGTTTCATCAGCCGCATCAGTATCGTTTCCGCTTGATCGTTGGCATGATGAGCTGTTAAACAAAAGTCAAGCTTTTCTTTGGCCATTATCTCTTTGAAAAACATATATCTTTCGCTTCTTGCCCAAGCTTGAAAGTTATCGCTTGGGTGGTTGCTTAAGTGTTTTACATATATCTTAATACCCTTTTCATTGGCAAAATCGATTAAATAGGTTTCTTCCAAATCGGATTGAAGGCGTTTTTTGTGATTGACGTGCGCAATAACTATTTTTTCACAAGCGTGTGCTTTCAAAACCAAATCCAACAAAACCGTGGAATCGACACCGCTGGAACAAGCCACCAGCACAGCCTTGTTTTTTAGGGTAATTTTTAGTTCTTCCAAAATTTTATCCATAACCGTTCACCCAACTTTTTTCTAATATATTGTATCACAAACACTCTTATTCTTGCCTTAAATACAAAAAGAAAACTATTTCTTTCTTTTACACTTGTTATGCGACAAAACGAAAAACAATTAAAATATATGAACTATCCATATCACAACCACCTTTAACCCTAGAAAAATAAAAAAACTATTTAACTAAAAGTCAAATAGCCTCATTTAGCGATTAAATTGTTGCGGTTTAATACGCTTGATGAAAAGGTGGTAATCTTTTTATTCTTTTGGTGGTGATAGATCAAAGTGGACTTAATTAATTGGTTCAACAGTTCTTTAAAAGATAAACCCTTCTTTTCAAAAAGATAAAAACTTAACGATCCCGGTATCGGGTTAATTTCGTTAACATATAAGACTTCCCGATCTTTGTCATATAAGTAATCGACTCTTACTATTCCTTTAAGGTTCAACACCTCAGCTACCTTTACAGTCAAAGATTCAATCTCGTTTTTTAAGTCTTGGGGGATACTTGCGGGAATCTGGCGGTTTCCTGCTCTGCTGATTTTATTAACTTCGACATTTTGGTTTTTTTCGTATTTGTCCGTGAAAGCGTAAAACTCGTTTTGCACAATGATTTCCTCAATTTCCGAAACAATAAAACCTTTGTTGGTTTTTATCAACGCACAATTGAATTCCCGGAAATTAGTTAGCAGCGGTTCCAAAACTCCCTTATCGTCATAAAGCAAAACTTGGTAAATCTTTTCGGGTAGTTCTTCAAAGTCTTTGACGATTTCAATTCCGATGCTGGAACCCAGATGAGCGGGTTTTAAGATTAATGGAAAGGAAAAAGGGATTTCGTTTAAAGTCTCACTTTTTACTTCAACAAAGGGTAAACTCATTATTCCCTGGCGTTTTAGAACATCTTTGGTCCACGCTTTGTCTTGAACAAGCGCGGAAGGTCCGACCTCGCTTGAACTATACGGAATTCCAATCATTTCCAACATTCCCGCTACCGTTCCGTCTTCAACACCCATTCCATGCACCAAAGGCAAAATAAGGTCGATTTTAAGCCCATTTTTGCATCTTTTATGCAAGAACCGGTATTTATACCCCCCTTTGTCTTGATAAAGGAAAACCTGGCATCTTTTTTTGTCAATTGGAGTATCGGATTGAAAAGTTTTTAAATCCGTTAAATAAGGGGAGGAAAGGATTGAATTGTCTTTATCGAGATAAAGGGGAATGATATCATAAAGCGATTGGTCTAAATTTTTCATGACTTGGATAGCGGTTATAATGGATATATCGTGCTCAACCGATTTTCCCCCAAATAAAACGCCTACTTGCAGTTTCATAGTTTTCACCTTTCTTTATTTCCTAATTAGAAAATGATCGGGCAAATCATTTTCAATTAATAAACTAATTGATTCGTTTGGGAAATTGGCCTTTAAGTAATTTAAGCCCTTTTCAAACGATGTAAAACGCAAATATTTATCAAATGATTGCTCCAAAAAATATTTTTCCATGATTCGGCTTGCCTGATTATCAATAAGCAATACCAAATCAATATCGGTTAACAATTCTTTGGCTACAAGGGTATTTAAGGAAATCATTTCTTTACCTGCATCCACAATACCCGGAGTTATGATGATTTTTTTGTTATTGCACATTTTCAATACTTCCAAACCGTTTAAAAATCCTTGAATGTTTGAATTGTAACTGTCATCGTATACATCCCAGTTACCCCACCTTTGGAATTCAAGCCGATGTTCAATCGGTATTAGGTTTATGATTTTTTCACTTAAGTTGGTTAAGTCAAAATCGTAACCTAAGTTTTGCAAAGCAATTATTCCTGCCACTCCAAAAAGAATATTGTAGATGTTGTGTCTGCCCAATAGTTTCGTTTGCACATTTGCCTTTAATACTCCGTCGATGTAGATATCAAAAGAAGTGTCTTTATTGGTTATCTGAATATTGGATGCATATATATTGGCTTTCTCATTTTCGACTCCAACCCAAATCAGTTCGGTTTTGGAATTTGTTTTTTCTTTCAAATAGTCAACCAAATAAGCTGAATTGGAATTAATAATCCCAATCAATGGGGGATTGTTATTTTCCAAGATTTCCGTTTTGGCTTTAACAATGTTATCCATGGTTTTAAAAGTGGATAAGTGCTGAGGACCGATGTCGGTGATAATTGATATTTGCGGTTTCACAAATTCAGCCAAGTATTTGATTTCTTTTAACCGAAACGCCCCCATTTCCGTAATAAATACCTCCGCATAACTCGGAAGCATGTTGTTTACCGTTAAAGCAATCCCCAATGGAGTATTGAATGATTTTGGAGTCGAGAAAACCAAAAACGCATCACTCAGAAGTTGAGAAAGAATATTCTTTGTTGAAGTTTTTCCGAAACTGCCCGTAATTCCAACTTTAATTAAGTGACGCATTTTGCCTAATTTATTCCTTGCTTTTCTAAGGTAATATCCCCGAATCAATTGTTCTATTGGATAATTGATTGTATTTGCAAAAAACATCAAAAAAGGTAGCACTATTATGCATAAAGAAAAACCCAAGAAAAATGAAAACCCAAGTAAAAGCAAAAGCACCAAAACTATTAACAAAGAATGTGTAATCATTAAGCGGATAATGCGGGGGGTTATTTTTAAAGGCACAATAGCTTTGGGAATTAAATATATGTACCAAAGAAAGCAAACAACCGTTCCTAGGTACAAATATGTTGGTAAATTAAAAGCAACCAAAAGCGCCCAAAAAATAGCGCTATATAAGGCATAAACGGCTTTATTCCTTAAATAACGGAAATAAAGAGAATTAATTGTTTTTTTAACGGAATAATGTTCTTGTTGGAAAAGAAGAAAACATTCGTAGGAAAATGGAACCATAACCACTAAACAGCCAAATACATAAATAAAGGTTAAAATATCCATAGAATCAATCCGTTATTTCCAAATAATTCTTTAGGACGTAACAAAACCGCACAGGATCTTCCAAGTAGGGAAAATGTCCCGCTTCCTCGAACGTTACAAGCCCGCTGTTTTTGATTCTTTTATTCATTATCAAAGCATCGCGATAAGGCGTGGTTTTATCGAGCTTCCCCCAAATTAACAAAACTTCTTGTTTGATTTTCTTTAATTCTTGTTGTAAACCTTTGGCGACAATTTTAGATAGTGTTTCTTTCATTACCAAGCCCGCATTTCGATAGTCTTCGCTTCCGGATCTTTCATATAGTTTTTGTAAAGCAACTCCGTCTTTTCTATATATGTACCACCTTTTTCTTATCTTAAACCATGCAACCTGCAAGCGTTTCTTTAAGCTTAAGGGGTGTTTTATCCCGGAACTTGATATTAGAATCGCTTTTTTTACATCGGTGTTTTTAATTAAATAGGACAAAATGATTTTTCCCCCGAAAGAGTGGCCGATTAAAATCGGACTATCCAATTTTAGTTTCCTAATAAAGTTTTCTAAAAAGGCGGTGTAATCGTCAAGCGCAAAGGATTTGATTAAAGCATCGCTTTGCCCAAACCCCGGCAAATCGATTCGATATACGGTGTAATGATTTATTAAGCTGGGGACGATTCTATCAAAAGTTTTCTGGTTTCCTCCCCAACCATGAAGAAAAATAACCGGCTTCCCGATTCCTTCCACCACATAATGGACATTCAGATCATGAAATTTAAAATCCATTTACACTCACATCCTTATTAAATCTTATTCGCATGATTTTAAAAACATGTTTTTTAAGAAACCTAAAATAATCATGAATTGCCCTTTATAACAATATATATATTGTGAAAGGAATGATACCATGACTAAATTAACTTACCCGTTTACGCCGATGCCTTTAAGATACCGTTTCAACGAATTGGAACCGTACTTAAGCGAGGAAGTCGTTTCAACTCATTACGAAAAACACTATAAATCGTATATCAACAAACTGAATGAAACACTAAATACCTTTCCTCGATATCATCATTGGACGCTGTATGATTTAATTTTGAACATCTATCAACTGCCTTTGGAAATTCAAAACCAAGTTTGGGTGAATGCGGGGGGAGTATATAACCACGAACTATACTTTGCCACCATGACGCCTTATAATCAACAAATCAAAGACAATTTGCTTCATAAAGCTCTCAATAACTATTTTGGGTCAATGGAGGGTTTTGAGGAGTTGTTTAAAAGATTGACAACAGAGTTTGTCGGTTCCGGTTATGTGACGCTTGTGGCAAGTCCCTTCGGTGAACTGAGATTAATGACAACAATAAACCAAAACACCCCTTTGCCGTATCGCTTATTCCCGCTTTTAACAATTGATTTATGGGAACACAGTTATTATCTTCAATACCAAAACAACCGTAAAGAGTATGTCAATGCTTGGTTTAATTTAATTAATTGGGAAGAAGTTTCCAAAAGATACCAATATCTTTTTTTTAGAAATGTCAATTGCCTTAAACAATAACAAAACCCGAGTCTCATGACTCGGGTGATTGCTTTTACATAGCTAGAAAAGTTCTTTTTAAAAACTATAAAAACATGATGATGTTACCGTCTGGGTCCTTCAAAGTAAGTTCTTGTCCGCCCCAATCAGCTGTTCTTGGCGGATTAATGGCAATACCTTGACTTATGATTTTTTCATAAGTTTCTTCCAAATCGTCAACCTCAAACACCATTGTAATAAATCCCGCACAAGACGGCCCCCATTTGTTCTCATCCCAAACCGTAACGCAGCCTTCGTTTTCGGAATTTCCCAAAAACCAACCGTCATAATCTTCATCGTTGACATAAACGGGAACACCGATAGCACGGTAAAAGTCCGCCAATCTTTTTGAATCTTTGGATGTGATATTTACGCACATCAGTTTTCTTACCATTTTCATATTCTCCTAAATTTATTTAAATAAGCAAAGCATTTCCATGTTTTGGTTATTACCATAAGCCTTTATAAAAACAAGACCATTTCCAATTCCACTAAAGTTTTTCCTGAGATTTGTTTTTCTATTTTGTGTCTCGTGAAAACAAAACCGGCTTTTTGATAAAATTCAATTGCCCGGTCATTTCCTTCGAGCACAAATAAAATAACTGTTTTTGGGGTTAAACGTTTTAAAACCGCTTGCAACAAAGCATAACCGATACCTTGTTTTTGATATTCCTTCAACACATAAAGCGCCATTATCTCCGAGGATGGTTTTTTCGATGCGCGATTTTCCGCTTCTTCCATATAGCAGGAAAAACCGACGATTTTTTCATCGACTATCGCGACAATCGTATTTTGGGGATAAGTACGGGCAATATGGATGCAATAATCCAAAGTGACTTTGTCAAGATATTCTTGTGGCATTAAACCAACATAAGTTTCGTGCCATGAAGCATAATGGACATATCCTTTTCCTTCCTCATCCCCGGGTTTTAAATCCCTCAGGTAAAAGTTCATAAACTTCATCCCCTTTTTAATAAACCTTACCTACGTCCCACGCGCATTCCGCCGCTGGAACCTCCCCCTCCTCGAGAACGCTTGATGAAAAATCCCGTTCCGCCCAAGCCCACAACGAAGGTAAAAAACAAACCGAGAAGGATTTTTTCAAAAATGCTTGAATACGGCGAAAAAAGATAATAAAAGAAACTCATCGGTATATCCCCATAGGAATAATCGATACCCAAACTATTGTCCCGTTCGATAACAAATTCATCCAAATCATAAGTAAACGGTTCGTAAAAGTCGGGATAGATATCTTCGGTCACAATAATTAAGTATTCGAACAAAAGTTTGGCAACCGCCAAATCGTAATCGAATTCAAAATCGGCATTATTTACGGTTTCGTCCAAAATCCTTCCCATTTTTCCTGCGGTCAAATATTGTTCCATTCGATATCCGACTTCAATGTAACTTTCGGATAAAGTTAACAAACCGTCATCGTCGCGCTCAAAAAACAATACCGTAAATATTCCCATATCGTTCTTGCCGATGCCCCACTTGCGATATAAAGCAGTGATATCGATTTCTCCGCTTGATAAGTTTTCATCAAGCAAGAAAGTGGCAAAAACTATTTGGGTTCCGCCGATGTCTTTGATTTTTTTGGTGTCTTCGTAAACCTCATTACTATAATAAACAATGTTTTCTTTTGTTGCCAACGACAAAGCATTCGCAAAATCGTTGACATAAAATTCACTTGAAGGTCTTGGGAGTTTACCGGATTTGCAACCTACTAGCATTAACAAAATTAAAGAAATAAAAAATATATATTTCAGATACTTAGTCATTTTTGTTAAATTCAATTTTAGGAATTTCATTGTTGCCGTCCATCTTCCAGTAAGGTTTATCTGCTTCAAACCCGAATAACTTGGCATAAAGAATTGTTGGGAATTTGCGCACCGATTTATTGTATTCGGCAACCCGATCGTTATAGTCTTTTCTGGCTACGCTAATCGCGTTTTCGTTAGCGGTTATCTCGTCCATTAAAGTCAAAAAGGCGGGTGTGGCGTTAACGTTGGGGTTATCTTCAATAACAATTATTAATTCCCTTACGGCTTTAACTTCCATGGCATCTGCCTCAATCATTCCTTCTGTGTCGCCTGCTGCTTTGGCATCGTTAAAAGCTTTTCTGGCATCCGTTATCATTTCATATATGTTTTCTGCATGCTCTTGTAAACCTTCCACTGCTCCAAGGAGTTGGTAAATCGTTGCGTCTCTTTGGCTTAAACGATTCAATACTTGACTTTCTTTGGCAACAATTTCTTCTTTGCGATCAACTAAAGAATTATATCCGACAATTAAAATAATGGCAATTACCAACAAGACAATAAAAACAATACTTCCGAAACTGATAATCTTTTTATTCACGGTTTCCTCCTTTAATAGGAACGTTCAACCAACAGGTTGTTACAGATATATTATAATAATTGCAAAATATTTACAATAGTAATGCAACTATTATGAAATTATTTTCCTTTCATGAAGCCTATAGGCACCATTTTTTTTGGCATATTTCTTGGCAAATCGTCAAAAGTATGTTAAAATAAAATAGAGAGATTTCCTTAACTAAAATACGGTAGACTGACTTTTACCATTCATATTTTTGCATGTCAAAACCCTATTGAAAATTCCCTATATTTTTTTCAAAGATTAAGGGAACTCCTTGACGAAACAATTCTCTTTCTTAAGGAAATCTCTTCCCTTTAGTTTTCAAAACGCTCTAACTTTTCTTTATTTATCACCTCCGTAGGGCAAGTAAATGGGTGTTCCTGTTTACTTGTCTTTTTAATAAAAAAAGTTCCTAGTTAATTTGCCAAAAGCAAACTAAATAGGAACTAATTTTTTTAACCGATTGAACCTTTCATTTCCAATTTGATTAATTGGTTCAACTCTACCGCATACTCCATCGGAAGTTCTTTGGCAAACGGTTCGATGAATCCCATGATGATCATTTCCGTTGCCTGTTCTTCGGTCAAACCTCTGCTCATCAGGTAGAACAATTGTTCTTCGTTGACTTTGGAGACCGAGGCTTCATGTTCGATGAAAGATGTTGAGTTTTGCACGATATTGGTAGGAATGGTGTCGCTTAAAGACTTTTCGTCAAGCATCAAAGTATCGCATTCAATATGGCTTTTAGCATATAGTGCGTTTTTGTTATGACGCACAAGCCCCCGGTAATTGACTTTCCCGGTTCCGCGCGAAATCGATTTGGAGATAATTTGGCTGGAAGTATATGGGGCCAGATGAATCATCTTGGCGCCGGTATCCTGAATTTGGCCGTCGCTGGCGAAGGCAATCGAAATGGTTGTGCCTTTGGCATAAGGACCTGCCAAAATACAAGCGGGGTACTTCATGTTGATATTGGAACCGATGTTACCGTCAATCCATTCCATTTGGGCGTTTTCTTCCACCCAAGTTCTTTTGGTTACCAAATTGACAATATTCTTAGACCAATTTTGCACGGTGGAATAACGACAATACCCGCCTTTTTTGACATAAATCTCCACCACCGCCGCATGAAGCGAATCTTTGGAATAAATCGGCGCGGTGCAGCCTTCAACATAGTGGAGACTTGCGCCTTCGTCGACAATGATTAACGTCCTTTCGAATTGCCCCATTTGTTCGGTGTTGATTCTAAAGTATGATTGTAGCGGTTTTTCGATTTTTACTCCCTTGGGAACATAGATAAACGAACCCCCGCTCCAAACAGCGGTATTCAGTGCGGCAAACATATTGTCCGCGGCAGGAACGATTTTTCCGAAATATTCTTTGACCAAATCAGGGTATAACCTTACCGCAGTGTCGGTGTCGCAGAATAACACACCCAATTCTTCCAATTCCTTGATGGTGTTATGATATACGACTTCTGATTCGAATTGGGTGGATACACCTGCCAAATACTTTTGTTCGGCTTCCCGGATACCCAATTGGTCAAAGGTTTTTTTAATTGATTCGGGCACTTCGTCCCAGCGATTTACAGTTTTTTCGCTTGATTTGATGTAATAGATATATTCATCAAAAGTCAAGCTGGATAAATCGGGACCAAAGGATGGCCATCTCATTTTGGCAAATTCATGGTAAGCTTTTAAACGATTTTCTTCCATCCACTTTGGTTCATTTTTAAAAGCGGATATCTTTTTGACTATTTCTTCGGATATCCCTTTTCCGGTATCGAATACGGTAGGAGCTTCGGTTTTAAAACCGTATTTGTATTCTGAACCGATTTTATCAAGATTGCTCATATTCGTTATCCTCTTCCGAACTGCCGTTGATTAAAGTATCAAGGGCGCGCCAGGCAATGGTCGCACATTTAGTGCGGGCAGGGAATTGCGCAACTCCCGAAAAGACTTGCGCTTCTTCCAAAGCGTCCATGTCGCTTGGTTCTTCGCCCTTTATCAAATGATAATAATCTTCGATTAAAGCATTAGCTTCGGCAGTGGTTTTGTTTTTCATTAATTCGCTCATGATTGAAGCCGATGCGCAGCAGATGGAACAGCCCGTTCCGACATGGCGGATATCCAATAATTTTCCGTCTTTTAAGTTAATTTGAATTGTTACGTCGTCGCCGCAGCTAGGATTTTTTAGTCTTAATTTCTTATATCCCGCTTCTTCTTTTAAACCTTTATTTCGGGGGTTTTTGTAGTGTTCCATGATAACTTGGCGATACAATTGTTCAACGGTTCTCATTTTTTATCCAATCCTTTCAAAAAACGAAACGGTTGCTTTCACCGCTTCAAGGAAGCGATCGACATCTTCAATCGTATTGTAAAGGTAAAAACTTGCTCGTAAAGTTCCGGAAACCCCCAACCACTTGGTGATTAACTGCGCACAGTGGTGGCCGGCACGAAGCGCGACATTGTTTTGGTCAAACAGCGTAGCCGCATCATGGGGATGGACGCCTTTGATATTGAAGGCGATGATTCCGGTATCCGTTGTCGGATTATATACTTCGACTCCTTTGATTGCCAAAAGTTTAGGCATTGCATAAGCGATTAAGGCTTTTTCATGTTCGTGAATTTTATCTATTTTGATTTTTTCTATATATTTGATGGCTTCTTTAAAGGCAATCGCTTCGGCAATCGGCATGGTTCCCGCTTCATATTTGTACGGTACATCGCGATATGTTGCTTCAAACAAACAAACGTCGTCATTCATATCGCCTCCGTATTCATAAGGATCCAAATAATCCAATATCCGCATTTTTCCGTATAGAATGCCAAAACCGGTCGGTCCCAGCATTTTATGAGCGGAAAACGCCAAAAAGTCGCAATCCAAATCTTTTACATCGATTTTAATGTGAGGAGCCGCTTGCGCCGCATCCACAATCACTACCGCCCCAACTTTATGGGCTTCTTGGATGATTTCTTTTAAAGGGGTAATATAACCCATTACATTGGAAACATATGTAATGGCCACGACTTTGGTTTTCGGTGATATTGTTGCTTTGAAGTTTTCTAAAGTAATCCTGCCATCGACAGTTAAATCGACATAGCGAAGCATCAATCCCTTCTCTGCCGCAATATGTTGCCAAGGAAGGACGCTGCTGTGGTGTTCGAGTTCCGAAACAATGATTTCGTCTCCCGAGGATAAAGTTTTGCTTAAGATGGAAGCTACCATGTTTAAAGCGTTGGTAGTTCCTTTGGTGTAAATGATTTCTTCGGGTTTGGCATTGATGAACCTAGCCACAACGTCTCTTGTTTCTTCGTATTCGGTAGTTGCCTGATGGCTCAATTGATAGACGCCGCGATGGATATTGACGCCGTAATATTCGTAATATTCCTTCATCTTGTCAATCACGGCTTTTATTTTTAGCGAAGTAGCCCCGCTGTCCAAATAACATAAATCGGGGTTATTGACTAAAACGGGAAAATCGTTTTTAATCGATTTATTTAACAAAAATATCACCTACTTTAATTTATGTTCGAAATCCTCTTTGATTTCTGTTTTGGTTAATTCATCGGTTATGTGGTCAAGCAACGGTTGCAAGAACCCCATAATGATGATTTTGGAGGCTTGTTCTTCGGTTAAACCGCGGCTCATCAAATAGAACAATTCGTCTTTGTTCAACGAACCGATTGCGGCACCGTGGTGGGCGATGACATCGTGTTCCTCGATAAACAGATTAGGGTCGGCTATTATTTGACTATTGTCGCCGATGTTAAGCCCCTTAGTCACTTGATTGGCATTGCTTCCTTTAGCACCTTTTACAATTTTCGAATTATTGTTGACTTTGACAACCGCTTGGTCCAAAGCAATGATATAACTTTCGTGGTTGCTGATGGTACTGCCTTGTTCGTGCAAGATATTCGAATCGCAAGACACTTCCGCTTTGCCTAAAGCCAAAAAGACATTCATGATTTGAACTTTGGCACCTTGTTCCTGCAAGTAAACCGTGGGGTTCATCAAAATGTTTTCGTTGGAAGAAGTCATCGAATAAAAGGTAAGCTCAGCGTCTTGTTTTAAATATATATCATAACGAACATTTAGTTCGCCTGCTTTTTGCCACAGAAGATATGTTAACTTGGCGGCTTTTTCCAAAGTAATGATTACATGCTTAATACCGTTATTATTCTTATGATAAAGGGTGGCGTTTTGTAAGGGCAAAACATGAATTAATTGCTTCTCGTCGCTATCCTCGATAACGATGGGATTTGGTGCGGGTTTATCGATTTTTATTGTTGCCATTGGTACCATTTCCCGTATCCAAGACGTTTTTGACGGCGCATGTGCCTACGCTTACTTTTCCGATAACATTGATTGGTTCGTCAACCAAACCGACTTCGTCTTTTATCCAGTCATAGCCTTTTTCATCGATTTGGGCAATCAGTTCTTTTCCGCCTGATTTTACTATTCGTCCGTCCAGCATGACATGGACACAATCGACATCAATGTAATCCAAAAGTCTTTCGTAGTGAGTAATGATTAAAGCACCGAAGTCGCTGTTTTTCATGGAACTTACGTTTTCACCCACAATCCGCAAAGCATCGACGTCCAGACCAGAATCGATTTCATCCAGGATAGCAAATTTCGGTTTCAAGATTTTCATTTGCAAAATTTCGTTGCGTTTTCTTTCACCGCCAGAAAAACCGACGTTGACATATCGGTGTGGCAAATCGCTGTGCATTTTCAACTCATTGCTTGCTTTATCAAGCGTTTTGATAAATTTGAAAAGCGGTATATGTTCGCCTTCCGGAAGACGCGCCTGAAGAGCCGTCTTGATGAAATCCGCATTCGTTACCCCGCTGATTTCGCTTGGGTATTGCATGGCTAAAAACAAGCCTTTTCGGGAACGTTTGTCTACCGGTATTTCCAACAGGTTTTCGCCGTCCAAATCAATTTCGCCATCGGTTACTTCGTATTTAAAGTGTCCCATAATGGTCGAAGCAAGCGTTGATTTTCCGGTTCCGTTGGGCCCCATGATAACATGGAATTCCCCGGTTTTTATTTCTAGGTCGATTCCTTTTAAGATTTCTTTGCCTTCAACCGAAACGCGAAGGTTTTTTATTTTCAATATGGACATATTTATTCCTCTTTTGTTTTATTCTTAGGTTTTCTTAAAGTATATACTAACAAAACGGTTGCACCAAAACCGATTACGATAAATATTAAGGCAATCAATAAATCCTGCGTTGGATCATATGGCGAGGGATCCTCGGGGTCGGTCGGATCAACCGGCACCGGTTTTAAATCTATCTTTTCTCCGCCCACATATAACTCAAAGTCTTCTGTCAATCCTTTTTCAGCTTTAAAATCAAGGTTACTCGTGGCGTATACTTTTTTGTCTTTCGTAACGGCGATCGCTTCCATGTCAGGCCGGCTTTCCCCATAGGCTAAGCCTTCTTCCAAGCCAAGGGCAAAAATACCGGTGGCAAACGCATCAGCAAACGCCGAAGCATAAAAGCCTTCTTTGTAATCCACAACAATTGACACGGACATTAAATTATTGTCAAAAGGATAACCAGTTTTAGGATTTAACAGATGGTGATATATATCTGTGCCTACTTCGATGTAACGTTCGTAAACACCGGATGTTACAATGGTTTGGGAATTCCCGAAAAGTTTTAACAAATAATCGCCGCCAAAAGGATTGGTTAATACAGTTTCGCTTTTGCCGGGATAGAGTATGCTTTCGCCGTAGTTATAGGCATTTCCTCCGAGACTAATCATAAAAAAGTGAAATCCTTGGCTGATTAGATATTCGGTAACCTTGTCTGCAGCAAACCCCTTGGCGATTGCGCCTAAATCCAGTTTCATACCAGGATTCGGCAAATAAACGGTCATTTCTGTTTCATCGATTTCAATTGAAGTGTAATCTATTTTTTGTATAGCTTTGTTAATTTCATCATCCGTAGGTATTTCGCAGCGTTCCGCATCATAATCCATGCTGTCGGTTCGGCAGTACTCGGACAATTCGGAAATTTTCCATAGGGTCGTAAGCGGTCCAATCGTGGGATCGAACCCTCCGTTGGTGGCTTCTGCTACTTCAACCGCCAATTTTATTAAATCGATAAAATCTTGGTCGACGGTTGTTTTTTCGCCGGTTCCGCTTCGTTCATTGATTAACATCAATTTGGACTTATCAATTTTGTAACTGGCCATATAAGGTGTTTGGGAGATTGAAAAGTTTCTTTCCGTTTTGAGCAAAATTTCTTCGATTCCTGACCAAATGGAAGTTAAAGCATTATTGTCAAAATGGTTTTTATTATATTCAAGCATTACCACACTTTCGGTATTAAGATATCCCGAAAAATAAAATTGTTTAAACAGGTACTCGCTTTCCGCATCCACTGATAAAGCTGTTGGCATAAGTAAAAAAATGAAAAAAGCAATAATTATTTTGGCAAAAATTGTTTTCATGGTTAATCTACCTCAACATATTATTATATCAAAAATAGGTAATATACGCACTCAATATGCATAATTAAAACAAATAAGAGGAAGCCCTTTTTTGACTTCCTCTTAATTTCTTTTGGGGTTGTTTTTAACTAAAAACCATGTTTTCTTTAATCTTTACCCAAATGGATACCAAATCGTTGTTTCGAACAACCAAAATAACCTCATCAGCGATTTTTACCGCTTCATCCAATTTGGTAAGTTTGCGTGATCCAAAGCAAAGCCAACCGCTTTTGGAATCGTAATAGATATCTTCCTTTTTGCGATATTGGAAAATAACTTCCCCCTCCACCGCAAAATCGCCAAAATCAACCAATACCGTTCCCGGCTCTGCCAGAGGCGGGCTTAGTTTTTTCTTAACCCAAATCGAACACGGAACCATTCCCATGATTCCTTTCACCTCTTTGGAGGTCGGATCAATCGCCGCCCCCGCAAACGATAAACCAATCGTTAAAAGCGCAAGTTTTTTGTTCTTTTCAATGCTTAACGGTTCGAACTCTTTGGTCTTATTGTTGAAGCTTACCTTTTGTTCATTAATTGTATCCGTGAAATTCACAAAAAAAGCTAAGCGGCTTTCTTCGGTCAATTGATATTTGGTTCTGTGGATCAAATGCTTGGAATATTGTAACATCTGTTCGGCTTCTTCTTGAACGTTGTAGATTTTTTTTCGGGCATATTTTTTGGAAAAATAACTGTTATACCAACTACTTAAAGGATAAATCACCAAAAAGAGAAAAATGACAAAATAAACCCACACAGGTTGTTTTTGTTTAATCGCGACAACCGTTAAAAATACCGCTATCGCAACCGCAAAAACTGTATTCAGGATGGGAAATAAAAGGCGCGGTTTGTTCTTCTTTAAAGCGTAGTTAAGTTGTCGATCGTTTCTTGACGGTTCCATTTCTCTATCCTACGAATAGACTAGTGTCGACACAATCGGTATCAAAAAGAACACAAGCCATCCCGGATGCCAAGCACCCCAAGCGAAACCTAAAATAAAGAATGTAATCAAGCAAAAAAGAAACGTTAAAGAAGTAATCTTGGCTTTCATATTTTTACGGGTTATTTTCTCAATTGTGCCAACGATTGGAATTGACAAAAATACTATCCAACCCGGATGCCATGCCTCCCAAATAAACCCAAGCAATAAAAACACTAAAGTTGCCACAAGCGGCGTAACTGCGACAATTTTTCTTTTTAACATCTTTTGGACCTCCTTTGTCCTAAATATCTCATTTAACAGCCATAAGACTATATATAGCCATATTATACACGAAACAAGAAAAAATAACAAATCAATTAATTTTTCTGCTTATTATTTTTTTTTAAAAAAAGCCAACGCAATTTTTTAAGAATAAAAAAAGGGGGCTTTTAAACCCCCGGGATTACCTTAGTTGGAATAATCCAAAGAAGCTAGACGAACATAGTTCTTATAGCGTTTTTGGGCTTCTTTCATGTTATGTTCTAATAAGTATTCGGCTTGATTTGGATTAATTTGTTTTAATTGCGAATAACGCGTTTCGCTCATTAAGAAGGAATTGTATAGTTCCCAATTTGGCTCTTTGGAGTCAATTTGCAATGGGTTCTTGCCTTCTTCGGCCAAACGTGGATCATAACGGAGAAGTGTCCAATATCCGCATTCAACCGCAAGCTTGGCTTGTTGTTGCGCTTTGCCCATGCCTGCACGCAAACCATGAGAAATACATGGTGAGTAGGCAATGATTAGAGATGGACCCGGATAACTTTCGGCTTCCTTCATTGCTTTAAGCATTTGAGCTTGGCTGGCTCCGTGAGCGATGTAGGCAACATATACATGACCGTAACTCATGGCGATTGCAGCGAGGTCTTTCTTCTTGCCGTGTTTACCGGCAGCGGTAAATTTGGCTATCGAACCGGTTTGGCTGGATTTTGAAGATTGACCGCCTGTGTTGGAGTATACTTCGGTATCAAGAACCAAGATGTTGACATCTTCGTTATTGGCAATTACGTGGTCAAGACCGCCGTAACCGATATCATATGCCCAACCGTCGCCACCGATAATCCATTGCGAACGTTTGACAAGATTGTCTTTAAGTTCAAAAATTCGTTTAGCAATTAGGTTTTTCGATTTTTCCAGAAGCGGAACCAATTCATCGCGAACTTCTTTAGTAACTAGCGAATTTTCGCGATTTTGCATCCATTTTTCAAACAATGGTTGCATTTCAGGGAGTTCGTTCTTATCGATTGCTTGTTCCATTAATACTTGAATTTGATCGCGTAAAGCATCAGCCGCAATCTTCATACCGAAACCGTATTCGGCATTGTCTTCAAAGAGCGAGTTAGCCCATGCAGGTCCAACGCCGTGAGCGTTTTTGGTATAAACAGTTGATGGATAGCTTCCGCCATAGATTGACGAGCAACCCGTGGCATTGGCGATTACCATCCGGTCGCCGAATAGTTGCGTTGCTAACTTGATATATGTAGTTTCACCGCACCCTGCGCAAGCGCCGGAGAATTCAAACAATGGTTGCGAGAATTGGCTGTTCTTAGCGCTTAGGGTTTTATCCACTAACGAGTCTTTATAAGTTACGTTATTGAAGAAGAAGTGAGCTTTATCCGGTTGATGTCTTTCGATAGCTTCTTCGATTGGAACCATCTTAAGCGCTTTTTCGCCTTTTCTGCCCGGACAAGTGTTAACACAAGTTTCGCAGCCCGTGCAGTCATAAGTCGAAATTTGAATTGAGTACTTTAAGCCTTCCAAGCCTTTACCAACCGCATTAAGCACGATTGTGCTTTCCGGAGCATTTTGAATTTCTTCTTCAGTGGCAAGGAACGGTCTGATTACTGCGTGCGGACAAACAAATGAACATTGGTTACATTGAATACAGTTGTCAGGTATCCATTCTGGAACGAAGTTGGCAATACTGCGTTTTTCAAAAGCAGCTGCGCCGTTAGGCATTGTGCCGTCATCGTAATCAAGGAAAGCCGAAACCGGCAATTCGCCGCCGTTCATCGCATTGATTTCGTCTGCAACATTCTTGACAAAATCTGGACGGTCTTCGCTTTCGAAATCGTCGTCAGCAGGTAAGTTTTTCCACTCTGGTTTAACAGGGACTTCTACTAAACCTTCGGCGCCTTTATCGATAGCTTTGAAGTTTAGTTCAACAATTTCTCTACCTTTGCGTCCATATGATTTTTCCGCAAAATTCTTCATTTCTTCTTTTGCTTGTTTATATGGAAGGATTTGTTCGTTTAGTTTAAAGAAAGCAGATTGTAAAATGGTATTGGTACGGTGATCTAAACCGATTTCCATAGCTAAGTTAACTGCATCAATAATATACAACTTCGCATTCTTTTCGGCTAATTGTTTCTTGAAATGATTTGGCAAGAAGTCTTCGATTTCTTCTGGTTTTCTTACCGTATTAAGCAAGAATGTTCCGCCATCTTTTAAGTACTTAAGCATGTCGTACTTGCGAACGTATGAATCCAGACTGCAGCTGATAAAGTCGGCAAGTGTTACAAGGTATGGCATCTGAATTGGGTTTTTGCCGAAGCGTAGGTGCGATCTTGTTACGCCGCCGCTCTTCTTCGAGTCATAAGCAAAGTATGCTTGACCGTAAAGAGCAGTCTTTTCGCCTATAATCTTAATGGTATTTTTATTGGCGCCAACGGTACCGTCGCTGCCCAATCCATAGAAAATAAGTTCGGTAACATCGTCATTGATTCGGATTTCTTTTCCGAGAGGCAAGCTCAAGTTAGTTACGTCATCGTTGATACCGATGGTGAAACTGTCATGGCCTTTCTTTGCTAAATGATCAAACACCGCAAAAATCTGGGCCGGAGTTGTGTCTTTGCTGGATAGGCCATAACGTCCGCCAATGATATACGGAGCATTTTCCACATTGTAGAATGCTGATTTAACGTCTAAGTATAATGGTTCGCCGATTGATCCCGGTTCTTTGGTTCTGTCAAGCACCGCTACCCGTTCAACGGTTTTTGGCAATACATCAAATAGATATTTGGTTGAGAACGGACGATACAAATGAACTACCAAGCAACCGGTCTTACGACCTTGTTTGTTGAGATAGTCGACAACAGTTTTAATTGTTTCGGTTACGGAACCCATCGCAACGATAATGTCGGTTGCGTCTTTTGCGCCGTAATAAACGAATGGCGCATAGTTCCGACCGGTGATTTTAGATAGTTCCTTCATGTAATCATTGACAATATCGGGAACTGCTAAATAATATTTATTTGATACTTCACGTGTTTGGAAATATATGTCTTCGTTTTGTGATGAACCTCTGGTTACCGGATGTTCAAAACTGAGGGCACGTTGTCTGAATTTCGCAACAGCTTCTTTGTCTAACAATTTGTCAAAGACTTCGTAGTCCAAAACTTCGATTTTTTGAATTTCATGGCTGGTTCTGAAACCATCAAAGAAATGTAAAAACGGTACGCTGGATTTGATTGCGGCAAGGTGCGCAACCGCCGCGAGATCCATGATTTCTTGAACGCTGGAAGTTGCCAGCATCGCAAATCCGGTTTGACGAGCCGCCATTACGTCTTGGTGGTCACCGAAAATCGATAATGCTTGTGCTGCGATACTCCGAGCCGAAACATGGATGACACCCGGCAATAATTCACCAGCAATTTTATACATATTAGGAATTTTAAGCAGTAAACCTTGGCTTGCGGTAAAGGTTGTGGTTAATGCTCCCGATTGCAACGAACCGTGAACTGTGCCCGCTGCACCGGCTTCGGATTGCATTTCCACGATTTTAACAGGAACGCCGAAGAGATTTTTCTTTCCTTGGGCCGCCCATTCGTCCGCATACTCCGCCATCGGAGAAGATGGTGTGATAGGATATATACCTGCTACCTCAGTAAAGGCATAAGCTACATACGCCGCTGCTTGATTCCCATCCATTGAGTGGAAAACTTTTTTCGACATTATATTCCTCCTTACGAATATATTTTTATTCATTAGTCGTATACTGTCTTATTATAGCACAACTTACCATATTATGCAAACAATATTATCAATGTATTACCCTTTGAATTTTCCTATTTTTATGAATGCGTTTCCATTATTTTAACCAAATTTTGAAAGTTTTATCATGAATATTTGCCCTTTTGGTTTTTTTGGCAATCGGCGAAACAAATGTGGTATACTATGTTTGAGGTAATTAGTATGAAAACCGTTCTTGTTGGCATCAATGCCAAATACATCCATCCGTCAATCGCTTTATACCAATTAAAAGCCAACACCTCATTTGAGGTGAAAATCAAAGAATTCACAATTAAAGAAAGCATTGACAAAATCTACCGCGACTTAATTGGGGAAAATCCCCAGCTAATCGGTTTCAGCTGTTATTTGTGGAATATCACTCACGTAATCAAATTATCCCGGCTTTTAAAAAATAATCATCCGGAAATCAAAATTGTTTTAGGCGGACCAGAAGTAAGCTACAACGCCAACCATTTCTTAAAAGAAACCAAAGCGGACTTTTTAATCCGTGGTGAAGGGGAAGTTGCTTTTAGCAACCTGCTGATGGCCTTAAATGGCGATGGGGAATTATCGAATGTACCGTCTCTATCTTATTTTCGAGACGATAGGTTTATTCAAAACCCGATGATACTGCCCGACTTAAACAAAATCAATATTGCTCCTTTAAGCGTTACGGATTACCACAAGCGAATTTTGTATCTGGAATCAAGCCGGGGTTGCCCGTTTGATTGTAGTTACTGTTTGTCTTCGCTGGAAAAACGAGTTAGGTTTTTTCCGTTGGAAAAGGTTACGGGAATCATCAAAGAGGCCATCAAAAAAAGAGTTCCGATTGTAAAGTTTTTGGATCGAACCTTTAATATCAATAAAAAGTATTTTTTAACAATTCTAAAACTGATTGAAGAAGAAAACATTGCTACGGTTTTCCAATTTGAAATAGTTGCGGATCTTTTGGATAAAGAAATAATCGAGTATTTATCTACCGTAAACTCCCGTTTTATCCGTTTCGAAATCGGCATTCAATCAACAAACGAAGAGGTAAATGTGGCGGTAAATCGCCGACAAAACTTAAAATTACTAAAGGAAAATATCCTAGCAATCAGACAAAATACCAACATTGAACTACACCTTGATCTCATTGTGGGACTCCCCTCGGAAACCAAAGATTCGGTAATTTCTTCCTTTAACGAGGTCATTTCTTGGCAACCCACCGAGCTTCAATTAGGCTTTTTGAAGTTTTTGAGGGGGACCAGAATGCTCGATTTGGTCGAAGAGTTTGGGTATAAATACAGTAAAAATCCGCCTTACGAAATCACTCGAAACGATTTATTAAAGGAAAGCGACTTAACGGAAAGCAAAAAAGTTGAGTTTGTCTTGAACAAAATTTATAATTCCAAATGGTTTCCCAAAACCTTGCTATTCATTTTTGTAAATAACTTAATTGATTCCTATTACCATTTCTTTTTGGCTTTTTACGACTATTTGAAAGCCAACAAATTTTCTTTTTCTTCTTATCAACGGGATAGTTTATACCGTTTATTTGCTTCCTTTTTAAAAGATAATATATCTGAATATTCTCAAAAACTGGAGTTTTTGGTAATCCAAGATTATTTGGATAGATCAAAAACCAGACCGAAGAAATGGTGGATTGATTTTAGAAAAATCGAAAAGAAAGATTTGGTCTCTCTAATCGAAGAAAAAATCAAACCTTTCACCAAAGAAGACTTTTTTAGAAACAGTGTTGTCGTCGCCAGCAAGGACGAAGCATATATTTGTTTTTATAAGAACTTTTCTGCTTATTCCTTCCTTGTTCCTTTACATTAAAGCACTATTTTCCCCATATAATATATATGGTGAAATCTTGTGCGTTTAAAAGAATTGTATCCTCAAGTACATCAAGATGCACAAATTACCGGAATTGCAACAGACTCGCGTTTTGTTCAACCCGGTTTTTTGTTTGTCCCGCTTTCGGGAAGCAAGTTTAAAGGTGTTGAATTTATTCTTGAAGCTACTCTAAAAGGAGCAAGCGCCATTATTTTGGAATCTTCCTATTTTCAAGCAACGGTTCCGGTAATCGTGGTAGATAACTCTTTTAAAGAATTGCTTCGCTTGTTAAAAATCTTTTACGGCGATCCTTGCGAAAATCTAGTTTTGACAGGCGTAACGGGAACCGACGGAAAAACCACCACATGCGCAATCATCAATCACTTATTAAACGGCCGTTTTAACTCTGCCCTAATAGGGACAAACGGAATTATATATAATGAAAAAACTTACCCAAACCTTTTTACCACACCGCTCCTTTCGGAATCGTACCGTCTTTTAAATGAATTTGTCAGGCAAGGCATTTCCCATGCCACTATGGAAGTATCTTCGGAAGGTATAATCGGAAAACGGATTGAGACTATAAGGTTCGATTATGCAATCTTCACCAATTTAAGCCATGAACACCTTAATACCCACAAAACCATGGATGAGTATTTCGCAGCCAAATTTCAATTGTTTAAACACTTAAAACCCCACGGCGCGGCAATTATAAATCAAGACGATATATATGCCAACCGCTTTAGAGATATAAAAAAACTCATCACCTTCAGTATCAATAAACCTTCGTCTTTTCAGGCTGTAAATATTGAATTCACAAAAAACTATCTAACTTTTGACATCAAAACCGAGAATAATATCTATCAAGGGTTTAAACTGAATAAACCGGAAACCTATAACTTATTAAATGCTTTGCCGGGAATAATCATTGCTTTAAAAGAAGGCATTCCCTTATCGCTAATAAAAAAACGGTTAGCCAGTACGCCTATCGTCCCCGGAAGGTTGGAAAAAATTGCTTCCGTCAACAAAGCGGATATATATATAGATTTTGCGCATACCCCGAATTCTATCGCCAATTTGCTAACCGAGGTTAGGAAAAAAACCGACGGACAATTGATTATTGTTTGTGGAGCAACCGGAAACAAAGATCAAACCAAACGTCCCCTCATGGGAAAAATCGCCACAGAACTAGCGGATTATGTGGTATTTACCACGGAAGACCCCTATGACGAAAACCCAATGGATATTATAAACCAGATGACTTCTTCGGTTACCAAAACCAACTATTCCAAAATCACGAACCGAAAAAGCGCCATTTCTTTAGGCATCGCCATGTCCAAACCGGGAGATATCGTCTTGGTAACCGGAAAAGGCAGAGAAACCACCCAAACCGAAAAAGGAGAAAAAATTGCTTATTCCGATATAGAAAGCATTAACGAAATCATAAATAAAAGATAATAAAAATAATATAACCAAAACAAAAAGAAGCTGACAGTAGAACTAGTCCATGTTTACTCAGCTTCTTTTTTAAATAATGTTTGATATATATTCCTTTTAGGAATTCCGCGATCGGTTGCCACTTGTTTTAAGGCAAGTTTACTGTCGAACCCTTGTTTTAGATAAAATTGATAATGTTCTTCGATGCTTAAATTATTTAATTCCTCGTCTTTTTCGTTTTCGTTGTTTCCTTCAAGGATTATAACCATTTCGCCCTTGACGATATCCAATTCCTCAAGGATTTCTCTGGGATATCCCCGATAGTATTCTTCAAACCTTTTGGTAAGTTCCCTGGCAAGCACGATTCTGCGTTCGGGCATGATGGAATCAATATCTGAAAGCGTTGCTTTGATGCGATGGGGAGCTTCGTATAGAATAACGGTTTCGATGCGGTTTTTTAAAATTTTCAATTCTTCGCACCTTTTATTTTGTTTATGGGGCAAAAAACCATAAAACATAAACCGCTCGGTGGATAAACCAGATCCAACCAAAGCCATAACTCCCGCAACCACCCCCGGAACAACGATAACATCAATTTCGTTTTTGATGGCTTCGTTTACCAGAATCCATCCGGGATCGCTGATGCATGGGCTCCCCGCATCACTCACCAAGGCAATGTTCAAACCGCTTTTAACTTTTTCAATTATCTCGGCAGTTATTTCATTTTCATTAAAAAGGTGAAAACTTTTCATTTTTGTTTGGATATCAAAATGGTTAAGCAACTTTACAGTGTTTCTGGTATCTTCGCAATATATTAAATCCACC
Source organism: Acholeplasmataceae bacterium (assembly GCA_012838545.1). Classification (GTDB taxonomy): domain Bacteria; phylum Bacillota_I; class Bacilli_A; order ML615J-28; family CAG-313; genus UBA1427. The sequence continues at coordinate 77,381 of DUPC01000031.1, read as the reverse complement.
GTTTTCAAGGTGTTGATAGCTCGCAAAGTGATATCCTCAAGGTTGCCGATGGGTGTGGAAACAATATATAATTTTGCATTATCGTTATCAAATGATTTTTGTCTTTTCATTTATTCACCACCTCGACCGCGGTACCTAAAGATTTCCAAGATTTCGTCGGTATATGTATTGTTTTCCTTGTAAACATAAAGCGGAGGGAGCACTTTCAAGTTCCCTTTTTTCTTGCTTTTCATGCCTTCAATTAATATTATCAAACTCTCTTTTGACGACGTCTTAGGATATACAAAACGCAAGCGTTTCGGTTCGATACCGTATTTTCTGAAAGCATCAAGGACATCGATTAACCGGTCAGTCCGGTGAACCATCGCCAAACGCCCCCCCTCTTTCAGTAAGCGATTGGCGCTTAAAAGCACTTCTTCAAGAGTAATCTTTACTTCGTGGCGAGCAATGGTCAAATAATCGTTTTTGTTGGTGTTGCTTGTTTCTTTATAAATAAAGTACGGAGGATTGCAAGTAACAACATCAAAACTGGATACGCCCAGTTTCAGATAGGCGTTTTTAATATCTTCTTCAATGATGGTTATTTGATAATCCAATTTATTTACAGCTACGCTTCGTTTCGCCAAATCAACAATTTCCGGTTGAATTTCAATACCATATATATGCGCATTGGTCTTAAGAGACAAAAAAAGGGGAATGGGCGCATTGCCACACCCCAAATCAACAATCATTTTATCGGCTTTGTTAATCGTTACAAACGAGGCCAGAAGCGTTGAGTCAAGGGAAAAATTGAACATATCCGGCCGTTGTATGATTTTCAAGCCTTCATATCCTAATAAATCATTGATTACTTCTTTCATACTCATTTATCTTTTTTTTCGGTAATTAATTCTACTTCGTGAAGCTGATGGGTTACAGGAACAATCGCCTCGCCTTCCAAGGTTTTAACGGTTTTCTTTAAATAGTCCAAACCGACGACCTTGCATGCATCGCAGGTTGGCGTTTTAACCCAAGAATTGATGGGGGGCATTTCCTTTTTGGCTTCCTGGTAAAGTTCGTTTTCGTAGGCAATGCAACACATCAATTTTCCACAAGCTCCGCTGATTTTAGTAGTATTCAAACTCATTTGTTGATCCTTGGCCATTTTCATGGTTACCACATTGAAATCCCTCAAATGACTGGCGCAACACAATGGCTTGCCACAAGTTCCGAGACCGCCCACGCAACGCGCAGCTTCCCTAGGACCGATTTGTCTAAGTTCTACCCTCATGGCAAATTCGGGTGTTAAAACTTTTAACAAATCACGAAAATCCACCCGGTCGTCCGCCGTATAATAAAAAATAACTTTCTGGCGGTCAATGGTATATTCGCAATACAGAGGCTTCATTTCCAATCCTGATTTTTCCACCGCATTCTTAAAAAATTCAAAACTGTACATTGCTTGTTCTTGGTTGCGTTTTTCTTGTTCAAAATCCTCTTCGGTAGCTCTGCGTATAATTGGTTTCAATTCGTTTTCAATCGATGATTCATCAATTAATTGATTGGGTATAATTACTTTGCCCAATTCCAAACCGCGAACTGTTTCTACAATCACATAATCGTTAACTTGATATTCCTCGCCGGCAGGATCGAAATAATAGATTCGGCCAACTCCTTTAAATTGAATTCCGACAATATTAACCACATTTACCTCCTAAAATTCGAGAAACATACTCGCGTACAACAACTCCATATTGACATGGTATTTTATTCGTTCCTGGTATTTGTTCATAACTTCCAACTGACGTATCAGTCCTTCAGGCGTTTCTTTTTCTTTATCGATATTTTTTAAACAATCGACAAAGAATAAATCCTCGTCGCCGTGAACGGCTTTGATTTTTTCTCTTACCAAAAGCATTAATACATCAAAAAGCATTTGATGATGCATAACGGATATCGCTTCGCCAAACAGAAATCTTCCCTTTTTCAAAAAAACCAAATAACTATCTTGTTTGTTGTTTTTGGCTTTTTGAATATCTTTGGCCAAAGCGACGATGTCAATGATTTCCCCGCTTTTTATCAATTCATCCGCTTCTTCTTCGCTTGATGTGATATGGGCAAGGCAATAAGCGATATCTTTGGCAATTCCCTTGTCCCTTAGATTTTTGGTCATCTTTTTCTTTGAGATGGGATTAAAATGGAGTGTTTGCACTCTGGATTTAATCGTATCAAGCAAAAGGTGCGGCTGCGTTGAAAGCAGAATCAAATAATGTTGGGGATGAGGTTCTTCCAAAAACTTCAACAAAGCATTGGAAGCTGCTGTATTCATCAAGTGAGCTTCCTTAATAATATATATACGGCTGCCGTCAAACAAAGAAGTTGAAGACAGTTCGTGCAACAAAGCTTCAATCTGATCTTTTTTGATTATTTCGTTTTCCGGTTCGATAATATATATATTTCCGTGAGAAAGGTTGTTTACCTTTTGACAATTGGGGCAAACCCCGCAAGGCGGATTATCGCTTTGGCATAGCAGCAACGAAGAAAGATACACCGCCGCATCCATTTTCCTCGCGCCTTTTTGGCCTTCAAACAAATAAGCATGAACAAGACGTTTTTTTCGGAAACTCTTGGTTAAAGCAGATACGATTTCTGGTTGATAATCAAATAATTTCGCGTAGTTAGTCATTTTGGTTCATCCTTTGTTTTAAAAATCCTTCGACTACAACAACCGTATCATCAATAACCGCTTGGGCATCACGTTCTCCGTCAATGGCAACAATCCTTTTTGGGAACATTTCCACCACTTTTTGATATCCCTGGAAGACTTTTTCGTGAAAGCTGATACCTTCTTGTTCCAACCGGTCCAATTCTTTTTGGGCGGATTTTCTTTTGATGCCGACTTGAGGAGAGACATTTAGGTAAATCGTCAAATCGGGAAGCAAACCTTCGGTAGCGAACTGGTTCATTTTATATACTTCTTCGATTCCGATACCTCTGGCATATCCTTGATAGGCAAGGGAACTATCGACAAATCGATCGCACAGGACTAGTTTACCCGCATTTAAAGCAGGGAGCACTACTTCAACGATATGTTGACGGCGGCTCGCCGCATAAAGCAAAGCTTCGGTGCGGGAATCCATCTTGTCATTGTTTTTATCCAAAATAACCTGACGGATTTTTTCCGCTATTTCGCTTCCTCCCGGTTCCCGGGTTTGTATATAATCTATGCCTTTTTCGGAAAGCATCTTTTTTATTCCGTTGATTATCGTTGTTTTACCGCTTCCGTCGTTTCCTTCTATGGTGATAAACAATCCGTTCATGATTTTATTCCTCCGCCTAATTACAATAATTATACCATAGGTACGGGTTTTTGTAAAAGAAATAAATAGGATTTGACTTGAAAAAAAACTTCTCTTGATTTAGTTGTCAGTCGTTTATTTCCTCACTTCGCTTGAACTACGATCTTAAATGCAAGTTCGATTCCCTCAATGTTTACCGAAATATTTTGAACTGAATCCGCTGTTACGCCTTCATTATATATAACTTGATTGATCGGCCAGGCGGTTAACCCCTCGATTAATTCAAATGTGTAAGTTATGTCAAACTGGGAAAGGAGAACTTGCGAAACATACTCATGGCTTATCAATTTCTGGAATTTAAACCAAAGTCTGTTTTGAAGCATTGTTTCCGGGCACGGTTTATTCGAGTAATCATTATGCTTTTTCAAACTTTTCATTCCTAAATTGTGTTTGATTAAAAGCGAAGCGATTAATCTGGCATTGTTGATTACAGATGCGTTGTAATTTCCGTCCGAGTTGATACACATTTCCACGCCGATTCCATATATATCCCCGTTTCCTGCATGCCAACATTCGGTTTGATCTTGATAACTTTGATATATGGAATGGTCATCCACGGTATAGTGCCACGAAGTCCAAGCATCCACTTCATCCACAACATAAGCTTTATTATATTGAAATTCGCTATAAAACTGAGCGTTTTTTTCCGGAGTTCTGATACCGGTTTCATGAACTACAATAAATAATAAATTATCCTCGTTTGGTTTTACATAACCCGGATAGAACCATTTGTCCAAATTCGCTAAATCCAGTTCTTCCCTTTTTTCTCCGTAAAGCTTGTTTTTGGGATTTCCTTCAAGAAGATTTTGGGTGATATTTGGTGATGTGCCCTCATATAAAACGAAAAATTCGTTCATATCTTCCTCAAAGCAAATTTCCAAAAATCTTTGAGCGCGGGTCAAATCGTCAATTGAAGAACTCGGCAAATCGAAAAGATATTCGCTTTTCTTATCCCCGCCGGGAAAAGTGATTTCCGCCATTAAAGCAACCCTTTTGGCTTCCTTAGGCAAAAAAAATCGGTTGTGTCCGATAACCACCAAAGGGTCCGATGCAATCCATTTGATAATTCCTCCGTACTGAGGGTGGGTTTTTGGCAATTCCATGTCATCAAAAAATCCAACTGTTTCCATGTATTCGTCAAGCCAAGTTTGAACGCGGTTTAATTTTTCGTAATCCGGTACACCAACCGCTTCCACCTCAATGGAAAATTGATGCGTCCTCCCCCTGGCGTTAACCGTAACGTCAATTACAACCGGTTCGTCATATTCATGGGAATGATGCGTTCCGTCATGATCGATAATATCGACTCGATTGGATTGATAAACAAAAGAAATATCATCGTAATCATAATATTTGGAAACCAAATAGATATTGTTGCCGGTCCGATGGCGGATGAATGAACGAACATATTTCTCAATCTCATTAAATAAGACGTCTATTTTTTGCGATAGAATTACTTTTTTCTCAAACAAGGGCTTTTCGTTTGCAAATACGGTAAATATCAAAGATACGTCATGGGTTTCAGCTTTGACAACTTTACCGCTTTCGTCGATATACCCCGCTTTATTAACACTGAAAGTAATTTTATTTCCCTTTATTTCGGAAGGTAGACTTATTAAATCATTTAAAAAAATCATGTCGGGGATTTGTGTTTTCAATTCTTCGATTTTTTCTTCGGTTATTTCGGATTTGCATCCCGCAAGCATAAACAACAAAATAAATAAAACCATTATTTTTCCGAAATTGGCGTAAACTTTCTTTACCATATATCTTCCTCTTTGCTTTTTTAATATTATACAAGAACAAGTATACCATAAAATATTACCCAATTGCCAATGAAAACAAAAAGGAGAAAAAGAACAACTGTTTTTCTCCTTTCGGTATTTATTTGATTAATTCAATTTTATCGCAAGGCTTAACTCTTCGCTTGCAATTTTGGCAATAACGGTGATATCTTCCGTAAAGCCATCAACTTTTTGATAAACTCCGGCGATTGGCCATGTTGCCAAAGCTTCTGAGTTGATTTCATAAGTTATCTCGAATTGCGACAAAAGAGTTTGAGATATATATTCTTTGGCGACCAAATCCAAGAATTCAAACCAGCGTCTTTCTTTAATCATTGTTTCTGGACAATCTTTGGACATAAAGTCGCGATGTCTTTTGACATTTGCCATATTCAAGTTGTGTCTGATCAAAAGTGATGCCACAAGTCTTGCGTCGTTTCGGAAAGAAGCATCGTATTTTCCGTCCGGATTGATACACATTTCGATACCGATGCCGTTTTTATTTCCGCCGCCGATTGCGCTGCCGTCACCTGCATGCCAACAGGCAATGTCGTCTTCATAGTTTTGAATGATTTGGTGGTCGTCAACGGTATAATGCCAAGATACGCTGTCAGGTTTTGTGTCTCCGGTTGCCCGGTCCCATTGAACCTTGTCAAACGCCTCCGCAAACAATCCCGTCAATTTCATTCCTGTTTCGTGGACGACAATCCATAAAACATTATCTTCGTTCGGCATGGTGTACCCTTCATACATTCTGCTGTCCAAAACGTTTTGAGGAACTTCGGGTTTAGTCCCTCCGTGCACTTGCCAATTGACATCATCGCCGATTATGTTTCGCGTAATATTCGCACCCTCGCCATTATACAAAACGATAAATTCTTCGATTTCTTTCGGGGTTGCCACTTCAATAAAGCATTTGGCGCGTTCTAACGGGTCTTTGATTTCGGTTGCTTGCAAATCTACAAAATATCGGAAATATTCAAAAGCCCCGGGATAATTGATTTCCGCCATCAACATATATGTGCCTTCATCCATCGGCAAGAAGAAATCCTTATTGTTCAAAACCACAAACGGGTCTTCCGCTATCCAACGGATTCTGCCCCCGTAAAGAGGATGAGTCTGAGGAAGTTCCATTCCATCGACGAAAGTCATGTTGGCGAGTTCTTCTTGCAACCATTCATCGATTTTGACGACTTTTTCCATGTCGGGAATTCCCACGGATATATGTTTGACTTGAAATTCGTGGGTTTTTCCCCGAAATGATACCGAAACATCAAAGATGATTTCCTCATCATACTCGTGATTATAATATTTACCGGTGTTATCGACAATCTCGGGCTTTGAAGAAGTATAGCCGATTTCAATTCCCTCGATATCGTAATAGGTTGTCATCAGTCTGACATCGCCGCGGGCGCGGTCTTTGATAAAGCTTTTGACATATTTTTCGATTTCGCTAAAATAGTTGGTTAAATTTCTCGATAAAGTGATGTTCTTGGTTCCGGCTTTTTCGCCGTCCACAAAAACGCTCAGTTTTAACGTCGCATCGTGAAATGGCGGTTCAATAAACTTCCCGCTTTCATCGATATAATCGCTTTTCGAAAACTCCCAAGTAATCTTATGACCTTGGTATTCTTCAGGAAAATCATATTGAAATTCATTGGCGAAGATTAAATCCGGTAAATCGCCAAGAAGTGTTTGTCCGATTTCGTCATAATTGACTGAAGGCTTACATCCGGTCAAACAAAATGCCAAACCTATCATAAATAAAAAATACCGTATTTTTATAGCTTTCATCTTCCTGTCCTCCACTGTGAAAATTATACCATAAACCGCCCCCGTTTTCAATTGATAGCATATTTTAAAACTTCATCCTTTTAAATTTTATTTTTGAATGTATATATTTTGAAGAAGCGATCGATAATATAAAAAGGAGGTGCCGTGATGAACAACAACCCAAATTCCAACCTAAAGAACAAACCGACAACCCGCGATATCAAACAAAAGCTAAAAAAGGATACCGAGTTCGGCAAAGACTTAAGCATTGAACCGGAAACCTTGGGGGAACTTCCGCTTATGGGCGGGTTAAAAACAAAACAACAAGTAGCAATGGGCGAAAAAATGCTGATGGAAAAATATCAAAAAAAACCACCTAAAAAAAGCGAATAAAACAAAAACAACCAGATAAAACAAATATCTGGTTGTTTTTTATAAATCAATCCAAGTATACAATTCTTTTTCGCGGTAATCGATTATCAAAACGCTTTTATTTTCTTTACCCTTGGAATCTTTGTTAAAATAGATTCCAACCGATTCTCCGGCTAAACCGTATTTTTCCAAGATGGCAACATCTTTTGCTTTTTCGGTCTTAAAATGTTTTAAACAAAGTTTCTTGATTTTGTCATCAATCCTTTTCAAGAAATTGCGACTCCTCTTATCTTTCTTTTTTAAGTGCTTTTTCATCCTTTTTAAGTCCTGTTCCGTCAACAATAAATTATCGTATATTTCTTCTAAATAATAATAAGTATTATCCAAAGAGCTTTTGGCAGAAGCAGCGGGGAAATACGAAGAAAGCGATAAAAACATTAAAACGGTTAAAAAGGCCATGCCAATTCTTTTTATCATTATCGCTTCCCTCCTCGTATAATATAAATTTATTATACAGTTTATTTCGTTAAATTGCAAGTATTTCTTTTTTCATATATATATTTTATAAAAAAAGTTTAGGCCGATACCTAAACTTTTTTAGTCGTAATATACTTTTACCAAATATAGACCGTTTGCGGGGGCAACGTAAGGAACAAGTTTCCTGTTTCTTCCTTCAATCATTTGTTTTACTTCGCTTGGTTCATATTTTCCTTCGCCCACCTTTAACATCAAGGCAATGATTATCCGCACCATATTATGCATGAAACCGTCTCCAACGATTTTAAAGATCAGTTCGTTGTTTTTTGCTTCCAGTTCAAACGATTCGATTGTCCTTACCGTATTCTTGATTTGCTTGTTTTTGTTGAAGGTTTTGAAATCGTGTTTTCCCACAATGTAGGTCATCGCTTCTTTGATTTTGGCAATATCGATACGGTTGTGGAAAAAGTGCTTGTACATGGCTTCAAGCGGATTGAATTCATTTAAAGAAACGATATAGTGATATTCTTTCTTGACAGCCAGTTTCCGCGCATGAAACAAATCGTCCACAATTTGAGCTTCTTTGATATATATGTGGGGATAAAGTTTTTTGTTTAATACCTTGGCAAAATTTTTGGGCGGTATTTTATTCAATATGTCAAAATGAATGACTTGCCCCAAAGCATGAACCCCAGTATCGGTTCTTCCCGAACTTTTTACAGTAACCGTTTCTTTGGCAATTTCCGAAATAGCTTTTTCCAAGATTTCCTGAACAGTCAAATAATCCTTTTGTCTTTGAAAACCGTGAAAGTAACTGCCATCGTAACTGATTATCATTTTATAGCGCATGGTTCACCCTTAAAACAATTAATCCTATAACAATTCCCAAGGCAAAGATTAACACAAAATAATCGCTTAAACCAAATTTCAGTAAAGCCAGTTTCGTTCTTTTGGCACCAGGAATATATCCCCTTGCTTCCATGGCGTCGGCCAAATCGAAAGCCCTTTTAAAGGATATAATAAACATCGGAATCAAAAGGGAAATTATTTGCGTGATTTTGGCTTTAACTTTTCCCTCTTTAAAATCCACTCCCCGCGAGGCTTGCGCTTTCAAGATTCGTTCGGTTTCCAAAAAGAGCGTTGGGATGAAGCGAAGAGAAATGGATATCATCATAGCGAGGACGCTCGTAGGGATTTTAACCCATTCAAGCGGTCTCATCAACCATTCCAAGGCATTGTTTAAATCCGTCGGTTTGGTGGTTAGGGTCAAAATCGACGAAAATACAATCAAAAGCATGATTCTTACGATGATAAAGAAACCGGTAACCACACCGTCTCGGTATACTTTTAGTTGATAGGATTTGAGGCTTTGGCCGATAATCGGATATTGGAATATATATATAATGGCAATAACCAACAAAATCAACCAAAGAAACTTTAACGGTAAGTATTTCCTGAAAAACAAATATAAAACGATTAAAACAACACCCAAAGCGATATTGGCAATCGAAATGTTTTGATTGATTGTCAAAAGCAAATCGCCGCTATTATTGAACAAAGCTTGAAAGAAAAAGGAAAAAATTAGCAAAAACATGATTTGCTTTAAACTTTTCAAATAACGGATTAACGGCACTTTGGTTAAAAAAACCACTGCCAATAAAAGCGCAACCGAAAAGCCTAAAACAACAAATTGGTTTTTGGGAATAACAAAGATAAACACCATCATCAAAATCAAGGAAATTATCTTGGTTCTTGGGTCTAAACGATGAATAAAACTATCGGTATGATAATACTGACCAAAAGCGATTTTATTCATAACCGGCACCCTGAAGGTTTAATTTTAAGTGTTTCCTTAGTTCTTCCAAAGCTAAAGGAAGCTCATCAAAATCGATTAGACCTTTTTCCTTTAATTCGATGGCAATCCGTGCAGAGTCAGGCAAATCCAGATTAAACGAGCGAAGACGCTCCAAATCCGAAAATAAGGGCAATTTTGGGCCATTATAGACAACTTTGCCGTCATTTAGGACAATTACTCGGGTTGCGTGTTTGGCGACGACATTCATGTCGTGCGAAATAATGACTATTGTCTTGCCGGTATTGATTCTAATATCTTCCAGCAAATTCAGCAATTCTTTTTTACCGACGGGGTCAAGTCCCACGGTCGGTTCATCAAGAATTAAAACATCCGGTTCGCTGGCTAATATCCCCGCAATCGCCACTCTTCTCATTTGTCCGCCACTTAAGGTAAAAGGCGAACGGGTCCAAAGTTCTTCGCCTAAACCGACTTGTTTGCAGGCTTCAATAGCTTTGCTTTTAGCCTCTTGGTCGCTTAAACCAAAATTCTTGGGACCAAACATAATGTCTTTCAGAACAGTTTCTTCAAACAATTGGTATTCAGGAAATTGAAATACGAGTCCGACTTTTTTTCTGGTGTCTTTCAGTTTGTCTTTGTATTTTTTGGTAATGTGTTTTCCGAAGATTTCGACTTCGCCTTCATCGGGAAGAAGGAGTGCATTCATGTGTTGCACAAGGGTGCTCTTTCCGCTTCCGGTATGACCCAAAATCGTGATGAACTCGCTTTTTTTAAAAATATCGAGCGTTATATTGTCCAAAGTCGGTTTGGACGCTTTTTTGTTGTAACGAAAACTTACATTGCGAAAGTTAATTCCCATAAGGCCTCCACTAATGCTTGTTTGTTAGGTAGATTGCTGCTTTCAATTTCCGATATTAGTTGAATGCTGTCGATTACGGCCAGACCGCTTTCTTCCAAAATTTCCCGTTTTCTCAATACTTCCTTAGGTGTTCCGTCCAAAACAATCTTTCCTTCGTTTAGAACAATCACCCGGTCCGAAAACACGACTTCTTCTAAATTATGGGTAATCATAATTATGGTTTTATTTTCGTTTCTTTTTAAATTCTTAATGGTTTCGATAATTTCTTTTGTGCCTTTTGGGTCAAGCATCGAAGTGGCTTCGTCAAAGATAATGATTTCCGTTTCCATCGCCAACACCCCCGCAATCGCTACCCTTTGCTTTTGACCGCCGGATAAGTTTTCGGGGTTTGCTTCCAAATAGTCTTCCATGTTGACGAGTTTTGCGTAGTGGGCAATTTTTTTAATCATTTCTTCCCTTGGCACATTATGGTTTTCCAATCCAAAGGCAATATCGTCTTTTACCGTTACCCCGACAAATTGATTATCGGGATTTTGAAAAATAATACCCATCTTTAATCGAAATTCGTCGATGTTTTCCGGGGTTAAGTTAACACCGTCGATGCAAACCTCGCCTGAGCAAGCTTCCACCAGACCGACGATTAGCTTGGCTAAGGTGCTTTTTCCGCTGCCGTTATGTCCGATAATCGAGACCATTTGTCCGTCTTCGATCTTTAGATTAAAATCTTTCAATACTTCGATTTCTTTCGTGTATCCGAAGGTTACGTTTTTGAATTCGATGCTCATGAGGATCTGGCCTCCCATCTGATTTTGATGCCATGGGGATAACAACTTATATCTGGCGATTCAAACCAACGCAAACCGTTGGTGATTAAGTAGTTTTTGCATCTGCCATCCCGGCAATCCGCCTCAATTACTTTGGCTTCGCCATTCTTTATTTCGACCGTGTTGTAACCATATTCGTTTTCGTAACGATGATAGTGATATAAATCGTCAGTAAATTTGGCTTCGTACAATACTTTAACCGAACCGCCGGGTTTAAAATTAAAATTAAACACTTCGTGTTGTTCAATAACGACATATAACACTTGGCCGTTTTCCAAGGCTTCCTTTTTGGCTTTTCGCAATTCGAAGTTTGCGCGCAAGGAAAAAAATGAGGCAAAACCGACTGAAACAACAACAACCACGCTACACAAAATTATTACGAGCACTTGTTTCGATACTAAAAACAAGGTATTTAGTCTGGACATAAGTCCCACCATCCTTAAAACTATAAACTAATTTTATCATTTTTTGATATCTTTTGCAAACGGATGAATATATATCTTATTTTGGGCAAATGTTTACTTTTTTATTTGACCGACAAAAAGAAAAATAAACACCTTGACCGGTGTTCATTTTTGCCTAATTAAACAAATTCGATAATCGCCATCGGAGCTGCATCGCCGCGACGTGTTCCTAGTTTCAACACTCTAGTGTAACCGCCGTTGCGTGATTGATATTTCGGGGCAATCTCGTTGAATAATTTTTGAAGGGCGTATTGACCGTCTTCAAGCGTTTCGAAACGGATGAGTTGAGCGGCGAGACGGCGGGAATGCAAGTCTCCTCTTTTGCCTAGGGTTACCATTTTGTCGGCAATCCTTTTCAACTCTTTCGCTTTTGCTTCGGTAGTTTCAATTCGACCGTTCAAAATTAAATCTGTGATTAAATCCCGAAATAAAGCTTTTCTTTGATGGCTCTTTCTGCTTAATTTACGATATCCTAATGCCATATGAGTAATCTCCTTTATTTCAAGTTATATGGTTTCTTAGTCGCTTAAAGATAAACCTTTAGCTTTGAGCATGTTTTCGATTTCTTTTATTTGTTTTGCATCAAAGCCAAATTCTTCTTTAAGTTCAGCAACTGTTTTGCTTGTCAAGTCGCCAATAGTATTGATGTTTTGTCTCTTAAGTGCATTGTATAAACCTACGGATAAGCCTGTATCAAGAGGCGGAGCGTTTTCGTCCAAATCTTGTTCATCCTTATCGGTTACATCTTTATCGTCGCCTTCAGCAAAATCATTGTATCCGTCATCGCTCTTTAAGCTTAAACCAATGTCACGCAATTTTTCAATTACTTCTTTCAATGATTTACGGCCTAAGTTGCGGACTTTCATCATTTCTTCAACCGTCTTTTGCGTCAATTCGCCAACGGTATTGATATTAGCCCGTTTTAAACAGTTGTAAGAACGGACTGAAAGGTCGAGATCTTCAATCTTTTTATCCAACTTCTTATTGGATACTTTTTCCTCTTTTTGCATAATGTATGCACGTTCCTTGATATAGACATTTAAGTCTTCAAGAATTTGGAAATGCTCTACTAAGAAATGCGCTGCTAGTGATACGGCGTTTGTTGGTTTGATTGAACCGTTTGTCCAAACTTCAAAAATTAATTCGTCGATATCGAAATTGTCTTCGTAACGCGATTTAACCACATCGTAACGACACCTTTTGATTGGGGTGAAAATCGAGTCAATCGGTAAACGGTTGATAACCCGGCTTGAACCTTCTTTGCAAAAGCGTTTGTTGTCGTCTGCATTGACATAACCTACGCCGTTACGGGCAAATAATTCCATCTTGATTTTTCCGCCTGCCAAAAGCGTGCAAATCTTTTGTTCAGGGTTAACGATGCGAATGATTTCCGAGGAAGTCGTAGATATATGTGCGGCGGTAATTTCTTTTGAGTGGACTAATTTATCTTCCGAGATGCCTTTTTTTCTTTGTTCGCTTAAAGAAGGCAATTCTTCGATTAATTCCAAACGGTAAGTTACTATTTCATCACCATAATCGCCTTTAGCGTTTTTGTCATCGTTAATGGTTAGGATGATGTTTTTAAGATTTAAGATGATTTCGGTTACATCTTCGTAAATATATGGGATTCCGGTAAATTCATGTTCGACACCCTCAATCGAGACCGTTACAATCGCTGCTCCCGGTAAAGATGATAACATGACACGGCGAAGGGCATTTCCAATTGTCATTCCGTATCCGCGTTCAAGAGGATATATCTTTAACTTACAATAGTTCGGATCGTTGTTATCCTCTTCTATATGTAATTTAGGTTGGATAAATGTCAATTTTCTCATCATTTTCCTCCTTATTGAATTTTACAATGGTTTGTCGTTGAAAAAGTCATTATCCGCGAGGTCTTTTTGGAGGACGACAACCATTATGAGGTACAGGAGTAACGTCTTGAATCGATGCGATTTCAAGTCCTGCAACTTGGAGCGAGCGAATGGCAGCTTCCCGTCCTGGGCCTGGGCCTTTAACGGTTACTTCTACTTTACGCATTCCATTTTCCATCGCTGCTTTTGCGCAAGCTTCCGAGGCCATTTGCGCCGCAAACGGAGTGGACTTCTTGCTGCCTTTAAAACCTACCACCCCGGCACTGCTCCATGCAACTACGTTGCCTGCTGGGTCAGTAATCGTGATGATGGTATTGTTAAAAGTGGAATGAATATGCGCAATACCCTGAGGTATATTCTTTTTTACACGACGTTTACGTACTGTTTTACGAGCCATAATGTCCTCCTACTTCTTCTTATTAGCGACTGTCTTGACAGGACCTTTACGGGTACGGGCATTAGTTCTTGTTCTTTGTCCGCGAACGGGCAACCCTCTCCGATGACGTAAACCGCGATAGCAACCAATTTCCATTAGTCGCTTGATATTCATCGCAATTTCACGGCGCAAGTCTCCTTCGACATGATAATTCGCTATTTCTTGTCGAATTAATGTTAATTCTTCTTCAGTTAAATTTTTAACTCTTTTATTTTCGTCGATATTGCAACTAGCCAAAATCTTTTGGGCAGTAGGTTTGCCAATACCAAAGATATATGTAAGTGATATCACGACGCGTTTATCGTTCGGGATATCTACACCAGCTATACGTGCCATCTAATGTTCCTCCTATTATCCTTGTCTTTGCTTGTGTTTTGGGTAAGCTGAACAGATTACCATTACACGGCCTTTTCTTTTGATAACTTTGCATTTATCACATATAGGTTTAACCGATGGTCTAACCTTCATTTTGAACCTCCTAATATATAAGAACAATTTATTGTTGGATTTTGAATTACTTATGTCGATAAGTAATGCGTCCACGTGTTACATCATATGGTGATATTTCAACAGTTACTCGATCACCTGGTAAAATGCGAATTGTGTGCATACGAATTTTACCAGAAACGTGGGCAGTAATGAGGTGGCCGTTGACTAACTTTACTTTAAAGATAGTATTGGGCAACACTTCTTCAACTGTTCCTTCAACTTCAAAAACATCATCTTTTGACATCTACATTTCTTCTCCTTTAATTTTTGTTAAAATTTCATAACCATTCTCAGTAATAACAATTGTGTGCTCGAAATGAGCGCTATCTTTACGGTCAACTGTTACAGTTGTCCAGTTATCGTGTAGAATTTCCACATCTGATGTTCCCATGTTTACCATTGGTTCGATGGCCAGAGTCATTCCCACTTTTAGAATTGGGCCTCTGCCAGGATTGCCAAAGTTCGGAACAGCAGGATCTTCATGTAAAGCGCGGCCAATACCGTGACCAGTAAAGAGTTTTACTACCGAATAGCCGGCACTTTCAACATAAGCTTGAATTGCATGTGAAATGTCTGATAAATGATTATTCGGACGTGCCTGTTTCAATCCTTGGAATAATGCGGCTTCGGTTACTTCCACCAAACGGCGTTTGGCTTCGGTAACATTTCCGACCAAAAATGTTTTTGCGCTATCTCCGTGGTAGCCTTTGTATTTGGCACCGACATCGATAGATATAATATCACCATCTCTTAATATTGCATGGCTTTTGGGAATGCCATGAATCACAACTTCGTTAATTGAGGCGCAAATCGACCCAGGGAAACCATTGTAATTGAGAAAGGAAGGGATTGCTCCGCAAGATGTAATAACATCATAAGCAATTTTATCTAATTCTTTGGTTGATATCCCTGGTCTGATGGATTTCTCTATTTCCTTTAATGTTAAAGCGACGATATTTCCCGCTTCGCGCATTAAAGCAATTTCGCGTTCACTTTTAATTGTAATCATCTTGCCTCCAACATAGCAATTATTACATTTGTGACTTCATTAATCTCTCCTGCGCCATCCATATGTATTATATTGCCTTGAGCTTCATAATAATCTATCAACGGTTTTGTTTGACGATGATAGACTTCAAGGCGTTCCCGAATCACTTCTTCGGAGTCGTCTTTTCTTTGATATATAGCTCCTCCGCAATCATCGCAAATGCCTTCTTTTTTCGGCGGAATCGTAATAAGATTATATCCTTTTCCGCATTTCGAACACAAGCGACGATTGGTAATACGCCGAATGATTAATTCTTCATCGGCAAGCAAATTAATAACTAAATCCAATTGGATGTTCAATTCTTTTAAAATTCGGGTAAAATTTTCGGCTTGATTAAGCGTTCTTGGAAAACCATCCAAAACAAAGCCGTTTTGGCAATCCGGTTGTTGAATCCTTTCTCTGACAATTTGAACCGTTACATCGTCCGGCACCAAATGTCCGTCATCAATAAAACTTTGCGCAAGAATGCCAAGCGGCGTTTTTTGACTAATGGCTTCGCGAAAAATTTCGCCCGTGGAAATATGGGGAATGCCAAAGTGTTTTTCGATTCCTTCGGCATATGTCCCCTTTCCTGTTCCGGGAGCTCCCATGATTAATAAACGCATGGATGAGCCCCTATCTTAAGAATCCCCGATATTCTTGGGATTGGGTTTGAGTTTTGATTTGTTTAGCGGTTTCGATAGCGACACCGACAACGATCATGATACTGGTTCCTCCGATTTGAACCGATTCCGGCAAACCGAAGACATTACCTAAAATAATCGGCAAGGATGCAAGCAGCGCAAGATAAGTTGCACCCAACACGGTTATTTTAAATAATACTTTCGAAATATAAGCCGCCGTATCTTCCCCTGGTTTAACCCCTGGGATATAGGCGTTTTGTTTCTTCAGGTTTTCGCTCATCTTATCTGGATTAATTTGTAAGAAGGAATAGAAGAAAGCAAATAGGAAAATTAAAATAATATATAAAGCAAAACCAATTGGTTTTCGGTAACTAAAGACAACTTCTAACCAAAATGCAAGATTCTCGTTTTGAATATTTAGCAAATTGATTACGGTCATCGGTAAACTTAATAATGTAGCCGAAAAAATAACCGGAATAACGGATGCGGAATTAAGTTTGATTGGAATATTGGAATCTTGTTTTCCGCGAACTTGTGCGGCAGCCGGACGATTTGCATATTGAATCGGAATTTTGCGTTGCAAACCTTCCATAAATACAACTCCGACAACCACCAATAATAATACGACTATTACTACGGCAAATATTATATATTCTTTTGTTCCCGGAACAAAACCTGTTTCAGTATCAGGTTTTAATAAACCGGAAATCAACGAATTTACCATGCCAGGGAAACCGGCAATTATTCCCGCAACAATCATCATCGAAGCGCCGTTTCCGATACCTTTCATGGATATCTGATCTGATAACCATAAGACAAAAGCGGTTCCCGCCGTGACTGTCAAAGCCATATAAACATAATCGAATGGGGTAATTTCATATACATTTAAGATATATGTACCATAATTTCTAATGTAAGTAATAATGAATGTCAAGGCTTGAACAAAGGCGAGGAATAAAGCGATGTAACGTGTCCATTGGTTTAGTTTTGCTTTTCCCGATTCGCCTTCTTCGGCCCATTCTTTAAACTGCGGAACAATGTCCATTTGCAACAATTGGACAACGATGGAAGCAGTGATATATGGGCTTACGCCGAGGGCAACTATTGAAAATTGAGATAAAGCTCCTCCAGTAAAGATATCCAAAAAACCGATTAAATTAGCTTCCTTGTCCCCTTCGGGCATTTCAACGTTGAAGAAAGGTATTTTAATATATACAGCAATTCTCCAAATTAATAATGCTGCAAGAGTGAATAGAATCATCAGAATCAGTTTCTTATTTTTGCTAAAGAACTTTTTCATAATTAAGCCACCTCGTATGTTCCACCAGCGTTGCTGATTTTTTCGATTGCGGATTTGGAGAACTTCTTCGCCTTAATGGTTAAAGCGACATTTAAGTCACCGTTGCCTAATATTTTCACTCCCTCGTATTCTTTATTTATTAATCCAACTTTTCTTAGTGCATCTGCATCCACCACTGTTCCTGGCGCAAACACGTTTAAATCTTCAACATTGACGATAGCGTATTCTTTACGGGTTAAATTGGTGAATCCTCTTTTTGGAAGACGTTTGAATAATGGTGTTTGACCACCTTCAAATCCCAAGCGAACCCCGCCGCCGGAACGGGCGTTTTGGCCTTTATGACCGCGGGTTGCGGTTTTACCCGTACCGCTACCTATTCCGCGACCGACGCGTTTTTTAGCGTGTCTTGCTCCCGGAACCGATTTTAATTCATGTAATTTCATCGTTCGCACCTCCTAAGCTTCTTCGACACTTACTAAGTGTGCTACTGTTCTAATCATTCCGCGGATTTGCGGATTATCTACTTTAACAACGGTTTTATTAATCTTAGTTAAGCCTAGTGCTTTTAATGTGTCTTTTTGATTTTTAGGTGCGGTTATAGAACTCTTAACTAATTTAATTGTTAATGTCTTTTCCATAGTATTCTACCTCACAATCTCTTCAGGTGTCTTACCACGTAAACGAGCCACTTGTTCAACCGTTCTTAATGCTTTCAAACCTTCAAATGTTGCTCTGACAATATTGATAGGTGTAGTTGAACCCAAACATTTGGTCGTAATATCTTGAATACCTGCAAGCTCAACAACACTTCTGACAACACCACCAGCAACAACTCCGGTACCGGCCTGTGCTGGTCTTAAGAACACTTTTCCTGCGCCATATTCGCCGACAACTTCATGAGGAATTGTTGTTTTGACGATTGGAACACTAATCATGTTTTTCTTCGCATCTTCAATGGCTTTTTTGATAGCTTCAGGAACTTCTTGCGCTTTACCGCGGCCAAATCCAACATTTCCTTTGTAATCGCCGACAACTACAAGTGCCGAGAAACGGAAACGTCTTCCGCCTTTAACAACTTTCGTTACGCGGTTTATCGTGACAACGCGTTCGTCAAGTACTTTTTCTTCGGTTACTCTATTCTTTTCACGCATGACGTATCCTCCTAAAACTTGAGACCAGCATCGCGTGCTGCATCTGCAAGTGCCTTAATTCTGCCGTGGTATTGATTTCCTGCACGGTCAAATACTACTTCTGTGATACCTTTTTCGAGAGCTCTTTGAGCAATTCTTGTACCAACTTGTTTTGCTGCTTCAATGTTTGATCCAGGTTCAATACGATTGCCGTTTTCAATTGTAGATGCAGAAACTAAAGTAATCGACTTAACATCATCGATGATTTGAGCAGCGATGTTTTTGGTTGATCTGAATACCGCAAGTCTAGGACGTTCACTAGTTCCGCTTAAGGTTTGACGAATTCTTTGATGACGGACTTGGCGTGCTTTTGATTTTGATTCTTTAATAATCATATCGTCTTTTAGTCTCCTTTCTACTTAGCTTTCTTGCCTTCTTTGCGACGTACATATTCACCGCGATAACGAACACCTTTGCCTTTATAAGGTTCAGGTTTTCTGTTCTTGCGAATTTCAGCCGCAAATTGGCCAACTACTTGTTTATCGTATCCTGAAACATTTATTTCAGTGGGATTCGGAACTTCGACTTTTACTCCGTTTGGTATTTCCATCACAATTTGATGAGAGAAACCAAGGTTAAGTACAAGCGCATTGCCTTGCAATTGAGCTCTAAAACCTGTTCCGTGAATTTCAAGGGTTTTTTTGAAACCGGTAGTAACACCTGTAATCATATTATTTAGGAGGGCTCTACTAGTTCCGTGAATTGCGCGTTGGTATTTTTCATCACCAAGACGGGTTAATTTGATTTTGTTATCTTGAATTTCGATAACAACATTTTCATCAAAAGTATATTCCATTTTGCCTTTTGGACCAATAACTTCAAGGGTTTGTTCATTTTGATTGATTGTAACTCCCGCAGGAACGAGGATTTCTTTATTGCCTATTCTTGACATATATGTATACCTCTTACCAAACGAAAGCGATGATTTCTCCGCCGAGTTTTCTCTGACGGGCTTCTCTGTCTGTCATTAATCCGCTTGAAGTTGAAACAATTGCGATTCCTAAACCGTTTAATACTTTTGGCAATTCATCGCTTTTGGCATATACTCTTAGTCCAGGTTTGGAAATTCTTTTGATACCAGTTATTGCACGCACTTTATCGACATAACGAAGAGTTACATTGATAATCCCTTGTTTGCTGTCTTCTATTTTTTCATAATCGCTAATATAGCCTTCTTCTTTCAATACCCGAAGAACTTCCATTTTAATTTTGGAAGCAGGCATAGAAACCTTAGGGTGTTTCATTTGACTCGCATTGCGAATCCTTGTAAGCATATCAGCAATTGGATCAGTCATTACCATTGTATAGACCTCCCTTTCTTACCAACTCGATTTTTTAACGCCAGGAATTAATCCTCGATATGCAAGTTCTCTGAAGCAAATCCGGCATACTTTGAATTTGCGGTAAACTGCATGAGGACGACCACAACGTTCGCAACGAGTGTATTGTCTTACGCTAAATTTTGGTTTACGTTTGCTTTTAACTTTTAATGAAGTTTTTGCCATAATATCTTACCTCCACTACCTTTTGAAAGGCATTCCAAGCATACTTAACAATGCTCGGCCCTCTTCGTCTGTTTTTGCGGTAGTGACAATTACAATATCCATACCACGAATTTTCAATACCTTATCATAGTTGATTTCAGGGAAAATCAATTGTTCTTTGACACCGAGGGAGAAATTGCCGCGTCCATCAAAGGAATTAGGATTTACTCCTCTAAAGTCCCTAACGCGAGGTAGTGAAATAGTTACCAATTTATCCAAAAACTCGTACATTCTTTCACCACGCAAAGTGACTTTAGCGCCGATTGGCATCTTTTCGCGAATTTTAAATACCGCAATTGATTTCTTTGCTTTGGTTACGATTGGTTTTTGACCAGTAATGGTTGCTAAATCTTCGACAGCTGCATCAAGCAATTTGGAATTGGTGATGGCATCCCCGATACCCATATTGACAACGATTTTTTCAATCTTCGGAACTTCCATTACAGTGCTATAACCGAATTTTTCCATTAACTTTGGAACTACTTGTTCTTTGTATTTCGCTAATAATCGATTCATCTGCAATCTCCTTCCTACTTGTCAAGTACGGTTCCGGATGCTTTCGCAAAGCGAACCTTTTTGCCATCTACTAATTTATATCCAACTTTTGTCGGTTTTTTTGTTACCGGGTCAAGAATTGCCACATTCGAAATATGAATTGGCGCTTCCGTTTTAATGATTCCGCCATCAGGATTAGCTTGAGATGGACGGGAGTGTTTGGTGGCGATATTAACGCCTTTTACTACTACTCGATTTGTTTTTGGATAAACCGCTAGAACTTCACCAGTTGTTTGATTTCCCCGGGATGGTTTGTGTTTACCTGTTGTTACAACAACTACGTCACCTTTTTTAATCTTCATAGCGACCTCCTATAACACTTCTGGAGCGAGAGAAACAATTTTCATGAAATCTTTTTCACGCAATTCCCTTGCAACAGGTCCGAAGATACGTGTACCGCGCGGGTTTTTGTCTTCTTTTATGATTACTGCTGCATTATCATCAAATTTGATATAGGAACCATCTGTTCTCCGTAATCCTTTTTTTGTCCGTACGATGACGGCTTTAATAACTTCACCCTTTTTAACTTGTCCGCCGGGTGTAGCTGATTTGACTGTTGCGACTACGATGTCACCAATATTGGCAGAACGACGATGTGAACCTCCTAAGATTCGGATAATCAAAAGTTCTTTGGCACCGGTATTATCAGCAACATTGACTCTACTTTCTTGTTGAAGCATAAGACACCTCCTGATTATACTATGACTGCCTTTTGAACAATCCTAACTAAGCGATAACGTTTCGTTCTGGATAACGGACGCGTTTCCATGATTTCAACGATATCACCGTTCTTAGCAAGATTTTGCTCATCGTGTGCAGTGAATTTTTTGCTTACTTTAATGTTTTTACCATAGATAGGGTGCTTACGATGTGTTTCAACTAATACCGTGATTGTTTTGTCATTAACATCAGACACAACAGTACCTATATATGTTTTACGACTGTTTCTGGTTTTTTCCATTGTCTTGGCCTCCTATCCTTGGACGCTTGCCTTGGCGCGTTCCGTAAGAACAGTATATGCGCGGGCAATATCCTTTTTAACTTTACGTAATTGAGCAGTGTTTTCTAATTTACCAACAGCAGCTTGAAAACGAAGGTTAAAGAGTTCTTGCTTCAATTCCTTGATTTTGTTTTCAATTTCTTGATTTTCAAGTTCTCTTATTTTTTGGACAGAAGATAACTTCTTTGGCGCTTTTTTATCAACTTTAGTGGTTACAGACGCTTTTCCTTTAGTTGACTTTTTAGTTTCAACTACAGCTTCGGTTTTCTTTTCTTTTGGCATAGTTATTCACCACTTTCTCTTACCACAAATTTTGTTCTCACCGGCAATTTGTGAGAAGCAAGTCTGAGCGCTTCGCGAGCAATTTCTTCTGATACGCCGGCAATTTCAAACATAATTGTGCCTGTTTTTACAACCGCAACATATCCGTCAGGAGCACCTTTACCAGAACCCATCCGAACTTCAAGCGGTTTTTTGGTTTTAATCAAGTGCGGGAAGATATTGATCCACACTTTACCGTCACGTTTCATATAACGTGTCATTGCGATACGGGCTGCTTCGATTTGACGATCGGTAATCCATGCGCCATCAAGTGATTGAAGGCCATATTCGCCAAAACTAACTTTCTTGCCGCCTTTCGCTTTTCCCTCATAACTGATTCGATGAGGGCGGCGATATTTAGTTCTTTTAGGCATTAACATGCTTATCGGCCCTCCTTCTTTTGTTTTTCGGTTAAAATTTCACCTTTGTTGATCCAAACTTTAACACCAAGTTTACCGTAAGTTGTCATAGCTTCTGCCGTTGCATAGTCAATGTTGGCACGAAGCGTGTGTAGTGGAACACTGCCTTCGATATAACCTTCACTGCGCGCAATTTCGGCTCCGCCCAAACGGCCGGAAACAATAGTTCTGATTCCTTTGGCGCTGGCTCTTAGAGCACGTTGGATTGCCATTTTTTGAACACGGCGGAACGAAGCACGGTTTTCCAAGTCTTCGGCAATTTTTCTGGCAACTAATGTTGCATCCAAATCTGGGTTTTTGATTTCGGCGATTGTTAAGAAAACATTTTTCTTCGTAAGTTTTTCCAACTCTTTAACCGCTTCGTTTTTTCTTGAACCTTCTCGGCCGATAACGGCGCCTGGTTTTGCAGTCCAAATAATAACGATTATTCTTTTGCCTGTTCTTTTAATTTCCACGCGAGAGATATAAGCTGTTTTATAGAAGGAATTAATAAATGAACGAATCTTTAGGTCTTCATGCAAAAAATCGGCGACTTTCGATTTTGGCGCATACCAATTAGCGTCCCAATCTCTGATGATACCAATCCGCATTCCTACTGGATTAACTTTTTGTCCCATTTTGTTACCTCCTATAGTTTTTCTGCCACAACTACTGTGATGTGACTAGTTCTTTTCAAGATACGATTGCCACTGCCTTTTGCACGCGCGCGGAAACGTTTCAAAGTGGCTCCTGGATTAATATATATTTCTTTAATGTATAGTTTTTCTACATCCATATCGTGATTGTTTTCAGCATTTGCAACAGCTGAATTTACGACTTTTAAGATACTTTCCTTAACGGTACTTTCAACATTGTAAAGAATGGCGAGAGCAGTTCCAATTGATTTGCCGCGAATAAGGTCGGCTACTAATCTACCCTTGCGAGGAGATATTCTAACTGATTTTGCAATAGCTTTTGCTTCCATTTCCATCACCTATTTCTTAGCAACTTTCTTGTCTTTACCGTGTCCGCGATAAGTTCTTGTTGGTGCGAATTCGCCAAACTTATGACCAACCATATCTTCCGTCACATAAACAGGAAGATGAACTTTGCCGTTATGAACTGCAACTGTATGGCCGACAAATTCAGGAAAGATAGTAGATCTTCTTGACCAAGTTTGAATAACTTTCTTGGAATTCTTTTCGTTTAATTTAATGACTTTTTTGAGAAGATGTTCATCGCAAAAAGGTCCTTTTTTAAGTGAACGTGCCATTAATTAGTTCCTCCTATCCATTACGACGACGAACGATTAGTCCGCTGCTCTTTTTCTTAGTTTTCCTTGTCTTCATACCAAGGGCAATCTTACCCCAAGGTGTTCTAGGCGCATTTCGTCCGACTGGCGTGCGTCCTTCACCACCACCGTGAGGGTGATCGTTAGGGTTCATAACAGAACCTCTAACGGTTGGGCGAATTCCCATATGACGTTTGCGACCTGCTTTACCAAGGTTAACAAGGGAATAGTCGGCATTTCCGACAACACCGATGGTTGCCCGGCAATTGCCAAGGATTCTGCGAACTTCGCCGCTTGTTAAACGCAGTAAAACGTATTTTTCTTCGCGTCCAAGTATTTGGGCGCTTCCACCGGCAGCACGAACCAATTGGCCGCCGTGACCGGGATATAATTCAATGTTGTGAACCATTGTACCAACTGGAATTTTATTTAAAGGTAACGCATTGCCAACGCGGATATCCGCATTTTCGCCCGACATGATTGTGCTTCCGACATGTAATTCGTGCGGTGCAAGAATATAACGTTTTTCGCCGTCTACATAATTAATCAAAGCAATATTGGCGCTGCGGTTTGGATCATATTCGATTGTTGCAACTTTGCCTGCAATACCGTCTTTATCGCGTTTAAAATCAATAATCCGATATTTACGCTTTGCCCCGCCGCCGATATGACGAACGGTGATTCGGCCAGTTGAGTTACGTCCTCCACTCTTAGTTAAAGGAGCTAGCAAACTTTTCTCTGGCTTAGTTGTTGTGACTTCTTCATATGTTAGGGCAGTCATATTGCGACGACCATTGGTCGTTGGTTTATATTTTTTAATCGCCATGATTTACTCCTCCTTTACACTTCGAAGACTGAAATGGTTTGACCCGGCATCAAGCGAACGATGGCTTTTTTATATGCTGGTTTAAACCCTTCAAATTTTTGCATTCTTTTTGGTTTTCTGCGAACATTGATTGTTCTGACTGCAACAACTTTAACCTCAAAGATTTCTTCAATGGCTTTTTTGATTTCCACTTTGTTAGCCTTTGGATCAACCGCAAAAGTGTATTGAAGTTTGTTGTTGGCTAAACTTGTGGTTTTTTCTGTGATAATTGGCTTAATAATAATATCGTATGCGGATTTCATTATTTAAGCACCTCCTCGTAGTGAGATACTACATCTTGCGTAAGCAATAAGCAATCGGCATTTAGTACTTGGTATACCGAAATATGGTTTGCATTGTGGATAATAACGTTCGGTAAATTTCTTCCCGCCAATTCCACATTCGGATTTGTTTCATTCAAGACAACCAAGATTTTGCCTTCGGCTTTTACATTGTTCAATACTTCGACAAATGATTTGGTTTTGAAGTTATCAAGTTCAATTTTGTCTAATACAATAAAGGCATTTTCACGCACTTTTTCGCTTAATACGCTTTTCATGGCTAAGCGAACGACTTTTTTGTTGACTTTGATTGCATGCGATCTAGGAGTCGGCGCAAAGACAACACCGCCGCCACGCCATTGTGGTGCACGGATTGAACCTTGCCGAGCGCGTCCTGTACCTTTTTGACGCCATGGTTTTCTTCCGCCGCCGCGAACTTCTGCTCTTGTTTTGGCTTTTTGCGATCCTTGACGCATTCCTGCTCTTTCAGCAACCACTGCATCAAAAATCACTTGTTGATGAACCGGTACGCCGAAGATATCTTCGCTTAATTGAAGTTCACCAATCACAGCCCCTTGTTGATTTAATAATTGTACATTAGGCATGACTTATTCCTCCTATGCTAAGCTCTCTGGATTAAGCGCCGTGCTGTTCCCTTTAGCCGCATTGGTAATTACTACATAAGACTTTCTTGCGCCGGGAACGCTGCCCTTAATAAGAACTACATTATTTTCTGGATCATACTTGATAAATTCAAGATTTTGAATTGTTTTGGTTTCGCCGCCCATGCGTCCAGCCATTTTTTTGCCTGGTTTGATGCGGGCTACGCCAACGTCGCCCATTGAACCGATTTGACGATGGTATCCAGAACCATGCGACATAGGTCCAATATGATGATTATATCTTTTGACGACTCCTTGGTAGCCTTTACCCTTGGAGATTCCGGTTACATCTACTAATTCACCCACTGCGAAGATGTTTCCTTTCACCTCTTGTCCAACTTCAAACGCCAGCATTTCTTTCCCAGCGATTTCTCTAACGAAGCGCTTAGGGGCAGTATTAGCTTTGGTTGCATGTCCTTTTTCAGGTTTATTTGCTAAACGTTCTGGTTTTTCGCAATAACCTAATTGAACAGCTTCATATCCATCAGTTTCTACTGTCTTTTTTTGTAATACTACGTTCGGAGTTACGTCAATTACTGTTACTGGAATTAATACGCCAGTTTCAGAAAAAATTTGTGTCATTCCGATTTTCTTACCTAAGATTCCTTTGGCCATGAGTACACCTCCATTTTCTCATTATTTCAAAACGATTTCGACACCGGATGGTAATTCTAGATGAACTAGAGCATCCATAGTTTTAGGATTAATATTGACGATATCGATTAAACGTTTGTGGGTGCGACGTTCAAATTGTTCACGGCTATCTTTGTGTTTGTGCGGTGAACGGATAATCGTAAATACTTCCTTGTCCGTTGGAAGCGGAATTGGACCAGAAACGGTTGCTCCGGTTCTTTTTGCCGTTTCAACGATTTTCTTTGCAGATTCATCCAATAATCTGTGATCATAAGATAATAATCTGATTCTTAATTTTCTTTCTTTTGCCATATTAGCCTCCTTTAACTTTTTATAAAAGCTTTTCGACTCCATGCAAATTACCTGAAACACGGCAATGGCAACTCTTCCGTGTGTATCAGCAACCTTGCATATCATCGCCTTCTTTTAGCCTGTGCTATTATACACGTTTTACTAAAACAATGCAAGCGATATGGTAAATAAAATTTGCACTTTTTAAAAACTTTTTTCGTTTTTCCAAACTTATTTCCTAAATGTTTTCAAAATAAGGGGTTACAAGATATCGAAATTGCCCAAAACAAAACCAAGCAATACCAATACAACAATTACATAATAAACGAAACGCCACATGACGTGTCTTTTCCGAACAAATTCCCAAGCGGTATAGAACACCACAATCAACAAACATATATAACTGATGGTGTATAGCATTTCGTATCTGCCGTCAAGAACGGAAAACAAATAAAACAAAGTAGCTAATATTAAACCGACAAAGGATAACAAGCCGACCAAAGTATCGTTTTGTCTTTTCATTTAAACACCTCCTTAATAACTTATTTTCTCCAAAAAAGAAAAACTTGATACTTCTTTTATCAAAACAAAAAACACCCTTTTTATCTTGGGTGCCTTTATGTAATATAATATCTAGTATTGAATTTTCCCCATTTTTCCTTGGGCAAAATCTTCTTTGGCTTGCATCATCATAACCAATTTGTCCTGATAATTGGGATCGCCCAAACGCATTTCGCGTTTTTCCTTTTTAAACAGTTTTTTGTCGAGCCGGACGTATTCCGGATCAAGGGTTTCGAATTTTTTCCATAAATACAAACGATTCCTGGTTTCGTAATATACATCCAGTAAATCCCAATCAAACGAACTTTTCTTAAAAATACCAAAAACTCTTCTTTCAATCACGGTAAAATTGCGATTTCTAAGTACTAGGTTGGGCATTAACAGAATCTGATGGTTTTTTAAACGCTCGGTAATACAGTAATCGTAATCAAAAGTGGTTTGATAATATTCTCTGACAAAGCCTTCCGACTCCTTATAATACTGTAAATTGAGCAGTGCCCCCGTTAACCTGCATCCCTTAATCGGTCTTACGGTTAAATCCGAAGCTTTTTTGTCAAGGCAGGTATATAAAGGCATGGGAGTCAAAACCGATGGTTTTTCCTTTGCTTCAATCAGATAGCGCTTCATTTCCAAAAAGGCGCCTTCTTCGTAAAAGAAACCTTGTTCCAACACCATCGCATAATCAGCTTCCAACCTCAAGGCGTGGTCGTAAATCAATGAATAATTGTTTTCTTGTCCAAAATCCTCGCATTCGCTGTATTCGATATTTTTGTGCCGGATGATTGCTTGAAAAAACTCTTTGAGTTTGTGCCCAGTTGTATTGAGAATAACCAATTTGTCGACATGCGATATATATGTTTCAATGTCTTTGGCATGTGTTTCGATTGCTTCTTGAGAAAGAATTTTTTTATTGATAATAAGTCCCGCTATTATCTTCATACCCTACACCGCATAATTATTGCTTCTTAATTCGGACAAGATCCGTTCTTTGTGGTCTATGTCATAGGCTTCTATGACCAAATGCACGAATTGTTCGGTTAGTTCCAATTGATTGGCATAGCGCGTTTGTTCAATGGATAAAATATTGCCCCCCACCTTGGAAATTAACGACAAAAGTTTTTGCAATTCGCCGGCTTTGTGTTTCAATTTGACTTGGAGATTGAACCTGCGTCCGTCTTTCATCAAGCCGCTGTTGATAATTGTTTCCACCATATTGATATCGATATTTCCGCCGCTTATTACGCAAACCACGTTTTTTCCTTGCAAATAATCAAGTTTATGATTCAAAAGCGCGGCAACTGGTGTTGCGCCGCTTCCTTCAACAACAATTTTTTGTTTTTCCAAAAGAGAAAGAAGGGCACTGGCGATTTCGTCTTCGTCAACCGCAACAATATCATCGACATATTCTTGAATCAATTTGAATGTAAGTTCTCCCGGACATGCCACCGCAATCCCTTCGGCAATTGTCGGCGTGCAGCAAACCGTAAGCACTCTGCCCGCTTCCATCGATTCTTTTACGCATGGAGCATTTGCGGCTTCCACCCCGATTACCTTAACGTTTGGATTTAAGCTCTTCGCGGCTTTGGCAACTCCGGCGATTAAACCGCCTCCTCCGACTGGCACCACAACCGCATCAATATTTCTAAGTTGCGTCATGATTTCCAAACCGATGGTTCCTTGGCCGCAGATTACCGCTTCGTCGTTAAAGGGGTGAACAAACACCGCTCCTCTTTCTCGGCAGATTTTCAGAGCTTTGTTGCAGGCTTCGTCGTAATTGTCGCCGTAAAGAATTACTTCCGCGCCATAGTCTTTGGTCGCTTTAACCTTAATAATAGGCGTAATGGTAGGCATTACGATGGTGGCTTTGACGCCAAAGATTTTCGCGCTTCTGGCCACACCTTGAGCATGGTTGCCGGCGCTTGCGGCTACGACTCCTCGCGCTTTTTCTTCCGGAGAGAGTTGCGCGATTTTATTCATGGCTCCCCGCAATTTAAACGATCCCGTATATTGCATGTTTTCCAATTTCAAAAACACGTTCATTTGGGTTAGTTCGCTTAAGTAATCGACCCGGACTAACGAAGTCGTTTGAATATAAGGAGCGATAGCAGTTTGAGCTTTAACTATTTTCTTTAAAGAAATCATTTTTGATTCCTCCCAACACATATATATTATATCAAAAAACAACCCTTATTTGGTTTTAAAAAATAAGAAACCAGAATAAATCCGGTTTCTATTATTCTGGTTATATATATCTTAGTTTTTGTTGGCCGTGCCAAACACCTTAATCTTTTCTCTTACCGCATTCTCAATGCCCTTAGATGCCGGACCAATAATCTTTCTTGGGTCATAAACTTTTGAATCCTTGGCAAGCACTTCTCTTAAAATCTTGGAAAATGCCATTTGACATTCGGTATTGACGTTAATCTTGCATGTGCCGCAAGAAATTGCTTTTTGAATCATATTGTCTGGAATGCCGGTTCCGCCGTGAAGCACCAATGGCATATCGGTAGCTTCTTGAATTCCTTTCATTTCTTTAAAACCTAAAACAGGCTCACCTTGATAAGGTCCGTGTACGCTTCCCAAGGCCGGAGCAAGCGCATCGATACCTGTTTCTTTTACCAAACGGACGCACTCATCCCTATCAGCATATTTTATCGATCCGGACACATGTTCTTCCTGACCGCCCACGGTGCCTAGTTCCGCTTCGACGCTTACGCCTCGGGCATGAGCGTATTCCACGACTTTTTTGGTCATTTCAATATTGGTTTCAAGAGGATAGTGCGAAGCGTCAATCATCACGGAAGTAAATCCCGCATCAATTGCTTCAATGCATTTTTCCACCGATGAACCATGGTCCAAATGAATGGCAACATCAACAGTAATACCAAGATCGTGCATTAGGCCTTTTACCATCATAACTGCGGTATAAAACCCCCCCATGTATTTTGCGGCTCCTTCGGATACACCTAAAATTAACGGCGAATTGGTTGCTTGGGCAACATTCAAAATGGCTTTGGTCCATTCCAAATTGTTGATATTGAATTGCCCTACCGCATATTTCCCCTCTTTGGCTTTGGTTAACATATTTGTCATATTTACTAATGGCATAAATATTTTCCTCAACTTTCTATTCTAATAAAAATGCTCCGACACCAACAACTCCTGCGCCGATATGGGCACCGACCGCCGGGGTAATGTAATGAATTTCAATTCCTTGAATATCCGGGCGTACTTCGCGGAAACGTTCCAACATCTTTTTAATCACATCTTCACGCAAGGAATGGAACAAAAAGACTTTAACATTGGTTTTTCCGTTCAAAAATTCAAACATCAATTCAAGTGCGCGTTCAACCGCATTCTTATATACTTTGATTTTTTCTTTGGTGACGATTTTTCCGTCACTCGTCAATTCAAGCACCGGTTTGATCCGCAGCAATCCGGCCAAAAAGCCCGCAGCATTACTTAACCGGCCGTTTTTCACAAGGTAGCTCAAATCGTCAACAACGAAAAAAGCTTTAAAATTATTAATCAAAAATTGGGTCCGTTCAATTATTTCTTCTACGCTGGCGCCGTTTTCAACCATTTGCTTGGCATTCACGGCCAAATAACCTTGCATATAGGTTGCAAGTTTGGTATCGATTACATGAATTCTGATTCTTCCGTGATACTCTTTGGCCACTTGTTGAACGGTTGGACCGGTAGCGCTTAATTGAAACGAAATAGGAAAATGGATTACGTCCGTATATCCTTGTTCAATGAAATTATCGATTGCATCATATATATCGCCCAAAGAAGGGGCGCTTGTTGACGGAATGTCGGACGCATTCGTGATTTGGGAAATCCTTCGATAAAACTCATCTGCTTTTATATCAATGCCGTCAACCAAGACCTCGTTTTTGAAATTTACCGTCGAACGCAAACAGGTTATTCCGGTATCATAACCGACATAATCTAGTCCGGCATTGACATCAGTCATTATTGCTATTTTCATAAAACCCTCCAGTAAATAAGTATACCATAATGAATAAATTATTTCAAAGAAAGAATATTAATAATTGGTTTATTTAGAACCAAAAATAAAAAGCAGTTTTTAAAAGGTTGCTTTTTCACCCCTTAAACTGCTTTTTTTTGTTAATAACTACCCTTCCAGATACCTGCTCATGAAAACGCCGCTGAATTCAGCCAACGACTTTTCGACATCCATTACTTCGGCTTCCGCCATGACGATTACACAGCCAAGGATATCGCCAAAGACATTGATGGGTTTGATTACCGCGGCTTTTTTGATTTCAAAGTTTTCGCATATTTCCAACCCCTCGCCGCGTTCCAGGATTTGGGTTGATCTTTTGGAGATGCGCTCTTCCAATCGCATGGAAATTTTCTTACCGACAATGTCTTTTCTGATGGAACCGGCGACTGCGGTAACTCGTTCATTGTCGGTAATAATTATGTCACGATGATTGGAGTTATATATGCTTTCGACAAACTCAACAATAAATTCGTTAACGTTTTGAACCGGAGAGTATTTTTTTAAGATAATGCGATCGCTTCCTTCAATGAAGATTTCCAGCGAATCGCCTTCTTTGATTCTCATGGTCCGTCTTAATTCTTTAGGTATCACTATTCTTCCTAAATCATCGATTCGTCTAACTACGCCTGTTGCTTTCACAACTTTCACCTCACAAATTCTACCTTTATTATGACAAAAAAGGTATGCGTATATACACCATTTTTTGCATATTTAAACATTTTCAAGTAGTTTTGTGAGTTGATAAATATAGTTGTCTTTTCCGATATTCTTGTTTTCTTCGGTTAAGTGGATGGTTATATATATCTGATAATTCTTATAACCAAACTCCAATTTTAAATTGGTAAGTGTATTTATGCGTTGCAAATCTTTGTAGGTGATTTGATTAGATCTATCCTGGTCAAAATGAAAGTCAACCTTTTTATCGGATTCTTTGAAAGAAGCAACTCCCTTTGATTTCAAAAGGAAAGTCAAATATTTCCCTTCGATATATAAATCGATTTCCTGGGTGATTTTACCGTATCTGTCCGCAAACTCTCTTCTGATGTTTTCCGCTTCTTCCCGGCTCTTTACTTTATTAATTGATTTATGCATTTCGATTCGGACAATATCGTCGCTAACGTAAGCTTCGTTTATGTGCTTGGATATCCTGACATCAAATTGTTTTTTGTCTTCTTTGACGACTAATCCTTTTTCTTCCTGGATTGCTTCGTTTAACATTTTCAAATAAAGTTCAATCCCCACCGCATCAATAAAACCCGATTGCTCGCTTCCCAAAATATCCCCCGCGCCCCGAATGGAAAGGTCCCTCATCGCAATCTTGTATCCGCTTCCCAAAGCGGTAAATTCCTTGATGGTATCCAATCGTTTTTGCGCGCTTTCGGTCAAAATACGACCTTTATCGTACATAAGGTAAGCATAAGCGATTCTGTCGCTTCTTCCGACCCGTCCTCTGATTTGATACAATTGGGCAAGTCCCAGGATATCCGCTTTTTCGATGATAATCGTGTTGGCATTCGGGATATCGATTCCGGTTTCGATGATAGTTGTGCAAATTAGGATATCGTATCTCCGGTCAATGAAGTCATTGATTGCTTCTTCGATTTGGTCTTTGGACATTTTTCCGTGGATGATAGTAAAATGGGCTTCCGGGACAAGACGCTTAAGTTTCCTTTCAATCAAATTGAGTTGGCTGATTCTGTTAAGCAAATAGAAAACCTGTCCGCCTCTGCCCAATTCTCTTCTGATAGCTTCTCTGATAACCGAATCGTTGGTTTCCAACACATATGTTTGAACGCTTAACCGATTAAACGGCGGCGTTTCAATCAAACTCAAATCCCTTAATCCCGTTAAAGCCATCTGAAGCGTCCTTGGGATTGGGGTTGCGCTTAAGGACAGGACATCAACGTTGGCTTTCATTGCTTTAATCCGTTCTTTGTGTTCGACCCCAAAACGGTGTTCTTCGTCGATAATCAACAAACCCAAATCTTTGAATTTGACATCGCTTGACAATAAGCGGTGCGTTCCGATCACGATATCGACATACCCATTTCTTAATCCTTCCAAGGTGGTTTTAATTACATGATAATCGACAAAACGGCTCAATAATTCCACTCTGATTCCATATTTTTCAAACCGTTCTTTAAAGGTGTAATAATGTTGTCTTGCAAGCACGGTCGTCGGGGCAAGATAGGCTACTTGTTTTCCCGCTTCTACAACCTTGAAAGCACCGCGCATCGCTACTTCGGTTTTTCCGTATCCGACATCCCCACAAAGCAACCTGTCCACCGGACGCGGACTTTCCAAGTCTTTCTTCAGTTCCGCAATCGCTTTTAGTTGACCTTCGGTTTCGATGTATCCGAAATCGCGTTCAAATTGCCACTGTTCTTCTGAATCCTTAGGATATTGATAACCTTGGAGAAGCTCTCTCTGGGCTTGGGTTATAACCAACATTTTGGCGATTTCGTTAACTTTTTCCTTAATCTTCGCCTTTTTCTTTTCCCATTCCTTGCTGCCAAACTTACTAAGCTTCGGTTGCACATCTTTGGTTCCCACGTACTTTTCCAAAACGGAAATGTTTTCGACCGGAATGTAGAGTTTGTTGTCTTCCGCGTATTCCACAAGAACATAATCGTTAACAACGTCTTTGAGCTTTACCGATTTGATTCCTTGGTATTTGCCGATTCCGTAATCAGGATGAACCACATAATCGCCGATTAAGATATCCTCCTTGGAATATATCTTGACGGTTTCCTTGTAAATCGCCTGCATTTTTTTGGAAGGGGGAATAATGCCCTTGGCCATTTCGTTCGGAGTAATAATTTCGATATTCAATTCATAATCGATAAAACCGTAAGCTTGTTCGTTGATTGTGAGGTTGACGATTCTTTCTTGATAATCCGTCATTTTTTCAATAACTTTAAAAGGTATGCCACTCGTGAAAAGCAAATCTGTCATGGCATCCTGACGGCGTTCATTCAAACTTGTGATTATATATGTTTTTCCTTTGTTAAGGCGAATATCTTCCAGTAAATGTTTGAGATTGTTGTTATAATCGTAATTGTTGGTGGTTTTCAAATCCCACTTTTTTTGCAATTGGATACCTTCAATGTACACCGAATGATTGGCAACAAACATCACAAGGCCTTGAGTGGGTACCGTTTCTTTGATAGAAGCATAAAATAGGGAATCGCCAACAAAATCCACTTTGGTAAAGTAATCGCTTGTTTCCAAAATGTTCAATTGTTCTTTATCTAAAATACGTGAGAAGTCGTTGTAAATAACAATCTTTTGGTCGATGGCATCCAAAAACCTTACATAATTTTGGTCGATGTAAGGCAAATACATATATAATTGATCCAAGTTTTGGAATGATTTCAAGGATTCGATGTCTTGGGAAATCTTTTCGTTCAAAGAATTCCTTTCCAAAACACGTTTGATAATTCCTTCCAATTCGTTTGTCGAATAATGCATTTCGTACAAGGGATATATGGTTACCTTATCCGTCGCGCCGTTGCTTTTTTGGGTTTCTACGGAAAAATATTTAATCGATTCAATTCCATCGTCAAAAAAACTTAACCGTATCGGTTCAGCCAAATTAACGCCATATATATCTATGACGCTCCCCCGAACACTGAAAGTCCCGGGTGATTCGGTAATAGCTACTTTTTTATATCCTCTGGTGATTAGATTTTCGATTAACTCGTCGCGTCCGATAATATCTTTTGTTTGGAAATGCAATAACGTTGACAATAAACGCTCTTTGGACATTAGGTTTCTCGTAACGCCTTCGGTGTTGGTCACAATAATTCTGGGTGTTTTTTCCAAAAGCGCTTCGATTGTAGCCACCCTCGCCAAACGGTAAGTGTTGCTGCTGGCAACCAATACACTGGCAATTGGTTCTTCACCCGGGAAAAAACACACTTCCTCAGGGGACAAAATATTCATTAAACGTTCATAGTTTTTGGTGGCATCATATATGGTCGGTAAAACATATACTACTGTTTTATTGGTTTGTTTATATATTCCCGCAAGCAAAAACAATAACGCATTATCGGTTGCATTATCCACACCAACGCAAAAAGAGGTACTTTTTGCAGTACCCTCGATTTTTACGATATCGTCTATCACTTTTTTGTATTTCTTTTGTTGATATATATAGTTTAACATAGTTCACTATCCATTATAATTGTTCATTACAAAATCTATTCCTTTTTCCAAATAGTCTGCAATGATTAAAGGGGCTTTATCCAAAACAGATTCCATTTGGGAAAATTCGGTTTTGGAAAAGGGAGTTAAAACATAATCGATAACATCGCTGTGGTCATAGCTGATTCCAAGACGAATCCGTTTGATTTCTTCCGTTCCCATATGTTCGATCACCGATTTCATGCCTTTGTGGCCGCCGCTTGATCCGCTTAAGCGGATTCTGATTATCGCAAGCGGCAAATCCATATCGTCATAAACAACCAAAACATCATCCGGCGTAGCCTTATGATAATCAACTATGCTTCTTACGGCCAATCCGGAATTGTTCATATATGTGATTGGCTTTACCAAAATGATTTTTTCACCATTAAGCGTTCCGGTTGAGATGAAACTTTGAAATTTTTTTTCTAATTTAAAGGTCCAATTGTAATATTTGGCAATCCTGTCAACAAACATAAAACCGACATTGTGACGGGTTTGGGCATATTCTTTGCCCGGATTACCTAGTCCGACAACTATCATAAAGTTAACCCTTGCATCTTTTGTTCGTAGGCTTTCACCGTGTTATCAAGCAACGCCGCAATCGTCAACGGTCCCACACCTCCCGGAACGGGAGTGATATATGAAGCAACCTTCGAAACATTTTCAAAATCCACGTCCCCGCAAATCTTGTCTCCGTCGCGGTTGATTCCCACATCCACGATTACAGCGCGGGGTTTAACCATGTCGGCAGTAATCAAATCTTTCTTTCCTACCGCCACAACCAATATATCGGCTTCTTTGGTGATTTTTTTCAAATCCACAGTATAGCGGTGCGCAATCGTCACAGTGGCATCACGCAACAAAAGCATCATACCCATCGGTTTACCCACAATATTGCTTCTTCCCACCACAACGGCTTCTTTGCCTTTTAATTCGATATTGTAAGCGTCAAGCAATTTAATGATTCCGAGGGGCGTAGCCGGTTGAAAACATTTCATTCCGCTAAATAGTTTGCCTTTGTTTAAAATGCCGAATCCGTCAATATCCTTATTTGGATCGATTCTGTCTATTACGACTCTTTCGTCCATGTGTTTGGGAAGCGGCAACTGCACAATTATTCCGTGAATCCCTTCGTCGGCGTTCAGTTCGTCAATTAATTTCAACAATTCTTCCTGCGAAATGGAGGAGTCCTTCTTAATTAATCGAGCGTTAATGCCGACGAAGTTTGCGGCTCTTACTTTGTTTCGCACATATATTTCGCTGGCTGTATCATTGCCAACTTCGACAATCGCCATACCTGGTTTTACTTGGTACTGTTCCACCAAAGCGCTAACTTTGGCTTTTAGTTCGCCTTTGATTTTGTTGCTTAAGGATTTTCCGTCTAAAATAGTCATTATCATAACCTCCTACATTAAGATAAATTGTATATTTCGTAATTGTTGTCGATATCGATTTTGATGGCATTAGGTTTTTTCGGAAGTCCCGGCATCGTCATGACGTCGCCCGTTAAACAAACCAAAAACTGTGCTCCCGCGGAAATTCTAATTTCTCTGATTGTTACGGTAAACCCTTTGGGCGCTCCAACCAGTTTAGGATTGTCCGTTAAGGATAACGGTGTTTTAGCCATACATATATAGAAGTTTTGATAATCAGTGTTTTTAACTTGTTTGATTACTTTTTCGGCTTCGTCGGTAAAGACTACTTTGTTGGCGCCATAACAAGTATAGGCAATTTTTTGAATCTTTTCTTTGACACTTTCGTCAAGCGTATAAAGCGGTTCGTAAGTTTGGTTTTTGTCGCATGCTTCCAATACTTTTTTTGCCAAATCGATGCCGCCCTCTCCGCCTTTTGCCCACACTTCGCTGATGGCAAGCGGATGATTGTTGTTATTTGCCCATTCGAGCAATTGATTGATTTCCCAAGGGGTATCGCTGGAAAAACGGTTAAGTGATATGACATACGGAAGATTGAATTGTTTAATCGTATCAATATGTTTTTCCAAATTGGCTAGTCCTTGCATCATTGCTTCGACGTTTTCTTTTTGAACGTCTTGCACTTTGACTTTGCCATGGTATTTTAAGGCTTTGATAGTTGCGACGATAACAACTGCGCTTGGTTTGACCCCGGCAACCCGACATTTAATATCTAAAAACTTTTCCGCACCCAAGTCTGCACCGAAACCGGCTTCCGTCACCACGTAATCAGCCAATTTCAAAGCCGCTTTGGTAGCTATAATCGAATTGCAGCCGTGAGCAATATTCGCAAACGGTCCCCCGTGGACCAAAACCGGATTGTTTTCCAAGGTTTGCACAAGATTCGGTTTCATCGCGTCTTTCAAAACCACCAATACCGAACCCGTGATTCCCAAATCTTTTACAGTGACCTGTTTTCTATCATAGGTGTAGCCGATAATTAAACGGTCGACTCGCGAACGTAAATCGTCAATGTCGCGGGCCAAACACAATATAGCCATGATTTCGCTTGCTACAGTAATATTAAACCGTTCCGGACGTACCACTCCGTCGGTAGGGGCGCCTAAGCCCACAATTACGTTTCTCAGCGCCCGGTCGTTTAAATCCATGCAACGTTGCCAAACGATGCGTTTGGGATCGATTCCCAATTCATTGCCTTGGTATATATGATTGTCAATGCAAGCACTGATTAAATTATTGGCGCAAGTAATGGCATGCAAATCGCCGGTAAAATGAAGATTCAAATCAACCATCGGATTGACTTGGGCAAATCCACCGCCCGCTGCACCGCCTTTTAACCCGAATACCGGTCCCAAAGACGGTTCTCTTAAGGTGCCAATCGTTTTTTTACCTAGTTTCCATAGTGCATCGACCAACCCAACCGTGGTAGTTGATTTTCCTTCCCCCAGCGGAGTCGGCGTCATCGCACTAACCAAAATCAAGTTGCCGTCAGAATTGTTTTCAATACGTTTTAACAAACCTGTGCTTAGTTTGGCTTTGTTACTCCCGTATAGTTCGATTTCATCCTCACCGATTCCAATCTTATGGGCAATGTGAGAGATTTTTTCCATTTTGGCGCTGTTCGCTATTTCAATATCGGAACGCATTGTTTTTCCTCCCTTAAAATTTATTTTCCGTTTTTTTGATTTTTAACAAATACATTTTGGTAACTTACAATACTTTCTTCGATAATCCGAAGGG
Source organism: Acholeplasmataceae bacterium (assembly GCA_012838545.1). Lineage (GTDB taxonomy): Bacteria > Bacillota_I > Bacilli_A > ML615J-28 > CAG-313 > UBA1427. The sequence continues at coordinate 38,924 of DUPC01000031.1, read as the reverse complement.
CTTCTTTTCTTCCTAATACTTCAAAACCGGTGGTTTCTTTGTGTTCCAAATTTTTATATACCTGAAAAAAATGTTCAACCTCTTGACTTAAATGCGGAGGAAGTTCGATTAATTCGTGATAATAGTTCCAGTTTGGGTCATCAAACGGTATCGCAATTATTTTATGGTCCTCCTGTTCTTCGTCAATCATTCTGATTACTCCCACCGGATAGCATCTGACCATGCTTAACGGTTCCAATTCCTCGCTGCATAAAACCAAGACATCAAGTGGATCCAAGTCCTTGGCATAAGTGCGCGGAATAAAGCCGTAGTTTGCGGGATAATGGGTTGAAGTATAAAGGATTCGGTCCAAAATCAAAAGACCGGTTTCTTTGTCCAACTCATATTTCTTTTTACTGCCTTTGGATATTTCTATCACCGCAATAAAACTTTCAGGGGTAATTCTTTCTTCTCTCATGTCGTGCCAAATATTCATAATCTTACCTCACTTTTAAATTCACTATAATAAGTATACGTTAAAATGGGAATAATTGCAATTGTTGTAAAAATATTTCATAATACAAGGACTTTTTTCATAATATGGTTAATAGAAAAAAGAAAAGAAAGAAGGAAAACAATGGCTGTTATCGCTCATAACGAAAAAGAAGTCGAGCTTTTGGCGCGCTTAATCCGTGCCGAAGCCGAAGCCGAGGGAAATCTCGGGATGTTAATGGTGGCTAACGTTGGCGTTAACCGCGTCTTGGCCAATTGTTTGGATTTTCGCAATATCCGCACTATCCAGCAAATGGTCTATCAACGACCCGGCGGTTTCGAATCCACGCTTCATTCCTATTTTTACCAAGCTGCAAGAGAAAACGAAATCAAGTTGGCCAGAAGAGCCATTCAAGGTGAAAAATTTCGCCCCGCAACCTTCGCGCTGTGGTTTTACAATGCAGGGAACGCGGATTGTTCCGCCCAATGGTTCGGCCAGTGGAACAGCGGCCGTTATAAAGCCCACTGTTTTTATGCGCCTGTCGAAAGCGAAAGGTGTTTCGCTTAAGCATAATTTTACCTAAATACACATATATATTACCGAAATAATCAAACAAAGAAAGGAGTTTACTTGAAAGTATTATTCAAGGCGATGAAAAAATGACGATTAACTATCAACAACCTTGGGGTCAATTCGGCCCCGGAATTCCGGTCAGTCCTTTTGGGGCGCAAACGGGTCAACCTTTTCCCAGCATGAATGTTCCTTTTTTTCCCCAACAATTCCCACAGCCCCCTATCGGCGGAGCTCAATTCTTTGAACAATCGTTCATTGAAAATATTTTGCGGTTAAATCGCGGAAAAACTGCCGTCGTGTACATGAATTTCGAAGGCAGTCAATGGGGTTCTAAGATATTCAAAGGCGAAATTTTGGAATCGGGCAGAGATCATTTGATCTTGCGCGACAACCAAACCAACACTACATATCTCTTGTTATTGATTTATTTGTCCTACGTTACATTTGAAGGGGACATCGATTACATCCGTTTCTAACTTTTAGTCGTTTTGCAAGTGTTGAATTACACTTGCATTTACTTTTTTGGTCAAGATTCCCACAAGTATTCCGGTTAAGAAACCGGATAAAATGAATGTCGGAGAATATATCAAAATCGTCTCAAAATTAGCTGGATCCAAAATTAAAAAAATTGCTCCTAATTGACCGATTATATGCAAAAAACCTCCCATGGCGCTGACAAAAGTCATGTTTTTTACGCCCGGCAATAATTTTTTCAAAAACCACATTCCAAAAAAGCTGAGCATCGAACCAGACAAACTGAGTATAAAATTTAAAGGACCACGTCCTAAAATTAAAGCCACTAACATCGTTTTTAAAAAAATCGCAAAAACGCATTCTTTAAATTTGTAATTATATAAAAGAATCAAAATAACAATGTTGGCAAAACCAAATTTAAAATTGGGTACCAAAAATGCAACCGGACCCATCAGGCTTAGGATTGCGCTTGAGATAATACCGTCGAAATATGAAAAAACAGCTCCCAACGCTATAAACAAGGCTATTATAATGGTATTTTTGATTTTTTTATCTGGATGCATTTTTTATCACCTATTTATCGTTATTCTTTATATTTTTGCTGATTTTTGCTACAATGGTTATATCGATAGCAAAAGAAAGGATTGATTGCGATGTGTGTATTTTGCAAAATTGTAAACAATGAAATTCCTTGTTTTAAAATTCATGAGACATCCAACACTCTGGCTTTTTTGGATATTTCGCAAGTAACCAAAGGCCATACCCTTGTAATTCCCAAAAAACACTATCAGGATTTATTAAGTCTAACTCCGGACATTGCCAAAGAAATAGCTGAAGCTACCCTTGAAGTAACAAATATTTTAAAAACCAAGCTTGGCGTGACTAATTTTAATTTGTTAAACAACAGCGGATCTCTTGCAGGACAAGAAGTCCCTCATTTCCACATGCATATTTTACCACGTTATGAAAATGACGGCATCTCATTTAGTAAACCGCATAAACCCGCTGATATGGCCGAACTAAAAAAACTGTACGAAAATATTGCAAAATAGCAAATTAAAGCCCTTTTTCAGGGCTTTTTTTATTTGATGTATTCAACACCCATATATGGAACCAAGACTTTAGGAACCTTGATGGTGCCGTCGGCTTGTTGGTAATTTTCCATTACCGCTATTACGGTTCTTCCAACCGCCAATCCGGAGCCGTTCAATGTATGAACATATTCGGTTTTGCTGTCCTTGGTGCGACGGAAACGGATGTTGGACCGTCTTGCCTGATAGTCTTCCGCATTGCTAATCGATCCGATTTCGCGATAAGTGTTTTGTCCGGGCAACCATACTTCAATATCATAGGTTTTGGCCATGGCAAATCCCATGTCGCCTGTGCAAAGTTCCACAACCCGATAAGGTATTTCCAATAATTTCAGTACTTCTTCGGAATCCAACAACATTTTTTCGAGTTCCTCGTAAGATTCTTCCGGTTTGGTAATTTTAATCAATTCGACTTTGTTGAATTGGTGTTGTCTTAAAATACCCCGGGTATCTTTTCCGGCACTTCCCGCTTCGGCGCGAAAAGCCGTGGTAAAGGAAGTGTATTTCAAAGGAAGCACTGCACCGTCAATAATTTCATCGCGATGCATATTGATTGTCGGAACCTCCGCTGTCGGATTCAAGAACCAATCCAGTTCTTTTTCCCCCACCGCAAACGCGTCTTCTTCGAATTTTGGGAATTGTCCGGTTCCGAGCATGCTGGCCCGGTTGACGATAAACGGTGGAATAATTTCCACGTAGTTTTGCTTGTTGGCATGCAAATCCATCATAAATTGAATCAAAGCTCTTTCGAGTCTTGCGCCAAGACCTTTATAAACGACGAAACGCGTTCCGGTGATTTTTGCGGCGCGGGAAAAATCAAGGATATCCAATTTTTCGCCCAATGTGGTGTGATCTGCAGGAGTAAAATCAAACTTAGTCGGTTCCAAGAAACGGCGTACTTCCCGATTCTCTGTTTCATCTTTGCCGATTTTCACGGTTTCGGAAACCAAATTCGGTGTAATCATCATAAAATCATAAATCTGTTTTTCCAGATTTTTGACTTTTTCTTCCATTACTTTGATTACTTCGCCGATAGTTCCCACGCTTGCCATTATTTCACTGGTATCTTGTTTTTCGCGTTTCATGATTCCAATCAAACGGCTTTTTTCGTTCCGTTCGTTTTTCAAAGTTTCGACTTTTGTTAAAAGTTTTCTTCTTTCTTCATCCAGCTGATAAACCGTTCTTAAATAATTGTAGTCTCCGCCACGGGTTTCCAATCTTTTAATGACTGTTTCTACATCTTCTCTGATTAACTTAATATCTACCATTGACACTCACTCCTTTTCTTATTTTTGCTGATTACGGAAATTAAATACAAAAAAACCCTGTGCAAACGACTTGCACAGGGACGAACTTTTAAAATCCGCGGTACCACCCTGGTTAGAATAGTTTTTAAAAAAATCTATTCTCGCCTTTAACAAAGATAACGGTTTGCGGCCGGAACATCTTTCGAGTTCGCCTCCGTGGTAGATTCGCCAAAAGCCGTTATATCAGTTTCCACCAACCACTGACTCTCTTAAAAAACGATTCTTTCGCTACTTATCCACTTCTTCGGTTTGTTAAATTATATAACCTTTTGTTTCGGATGTCAAGGATTTAATCCGCGAATCAGCATTTTTGGCTTATTCGGAAATATCTTCTTGTTCCTCGGATTTTTCTTCAGTATAATCTTCGTATCCGTTATGATCGTCTGTTCCGTCATCCACTTCATCAAGGTGGCGAATACTTTCCAGAATGTGAAGATCTTCTTCGTTTTCTTCATCTTCCTCTTCGCGGTTATTGTCATCGTTCTTAGGAACTATCGCAATCGATGCTACGGTATTGCCTTCATTGAGGGTGATAATCCTTACTCCTTGCGTATCTCGTCCAATGGTCGATATTTGTTCAAGATTGGTGCGGATAACCATTCCATTATCGGTTATAACAATCAAGTCATCTTCGCCTTGAACCAACTTCATGCAGGCAGGTTGACCGTTCTTTTCGGTGATATCGATAAATTTAACGCCTTTTCCGTTGCGTCCTTTCGATTTGAATTCTTTGACGCTGGTTCGTTTTCCGTAACCGTTGGTAGTAATTATCATGATTTCTTCGTCTTCGCTGTTGACAACAACCATGCCGATGGCGTGATGTCCTCTGTCAATTTGAATCCCTTTGACACCGCCGGCAGCCCTTTTGGTTGGACGAACCTGTTCTTCGTTAAAACGAACCGCTTTTCCGCTGGATGCGCCAATAATAATATCCTTGGTTCCGTCGGTCAAGGCCACTTCTATCAATTCATCTTTTGGGGCTAAAATAATCGCTCTGATACCGCCTGTGCGAATGTTTTTATATTGGCGAAGTTCGGTTTTCTTAACCACTCCTCTTTTGGTGGTAAAGAACAAATAACCGTCCTTGTCAATCGTATCGACATTGACAACCGCCGTCAAACGTTCATCCTCGTCGAAATTCAATAAATTGACAAGCGGAATACCTTTGGCGATTCTGCTTCCGTAAGGAATTTGGAACGCTTTTAGCAAATAAACTTTTCCGAAATTGGTGAAGAAAAGTAAATTATCGTGGCTTGATGTATAAATAATCCTTTCGATAAAGTCGTTTTCTTGCATTCTTGCGCCGGTAATACCTTTTCCGCCCCGATGTTGTGTCTTGTAAACATCGACGTTTAGACGTTTGATATAACCTTTATTGGTAATGGTTATAATAGTATCTTCAATCGGAATTAAATCTTCATCGCTTACGTCCAAATCGACGGTATAATCGATTTGGGTTCTTCTTTCGTCTGTGAAACGTTTTTGGATATCGCGCATTTCCGATACGATAACCGCCATTTTCTTTTCGTGACTTTCAAGAACATTGGTCAAATAAGCAACCAAGGTTTTTAAATCATTGCCTTCGGTTTGAAGTTTTTCGATTTCCAATCCCGTCAAGCGTTGCAAGCGCATATCGAGAATGGCTTTGGCTTGCGTTTCGGTCAACAAGAAACTGTCGGTTAAGCGCAAAATGGCCATATCCGGAGTTTTGGAAGTTTTGATTATATGAACAACTTCATCGATATTGGCTAAAGCGATAAGCAATCCTTCAACAATGTGCAATCTTGCCTTGGCTTTTTCTAAATCAAATTCAGTTCTTCTGGTTATAACTTCTACTTGGTGCTCCAAGTATTTTTCCAAAATTTGTTTTAAGTTGAAAACCCGAGGTTGACCGCGGTCAAGCGCAATCATATTAAAACCAAAAGTTGTTTGAAGTTGCGTGTGTTTGTATAAATTGTTCAAAATTACCGCGCTGTTGACATCACGTCTTGTTTCGATAATTATGCGCATTCCTTTTCGGTTTGTTTCGTCGCGCAAATCTGTGATGCCTTCAATGGTTTTGTTTTTGGCAAGATCGGCAATTCTTTCGATTAACCGGGTTTTATTAACTTGATAAGGTATTTCCGTAATAATAATTTCTTGTTTGCCAGAAGAGGTTTTTTCAATTTTGACTTTACCCCTTACAGTAATTGTTCCGGTGCCTGTTTCATAGGCATTTTTTAATTGTTTTACGCCGACGATGATTCCGCCTGTCGGAAAGTCCGGTGCCGGAATGTATTCCATTAATTCATCAACCGTAATTTCGGGATTTTCAATCAGTGACAAAGCCCCGTCAATTACTTCCGAAAGGTTATGTGTCGGAATATTGGTAGCCATACCCACCGCAATCCCGGTAGCTCCGTTGACAAGGAGATTAGGAATTCTGGCAGGAAGAACCACGGGTTCTTTTTCGGAACCGTCGTAGTTAGCTTGGAAATCAACAGTATTTTTGTTTAAATCGCGTAGCATTTCCGTCGCAATCTTAGACATCCTTGCTTCGGTGTAACGCATTGCGGCGGCGCCATCGCCGTCGATGGAACCGAAATTTCCGTGTCCGTCGACTAAAGGATAGCGATATGTAAAGTCCTGTGCCATGCGTACCATCGCTTCATAAACCGCGCTGTCGCCGTGCGGATGGTATTTACCTATAACGTCACCGACAATGCGGGCAGACTTTTTGTGAGGACGGTCGCTGTAAACTCCAAGTTCATTCATCGCATAGAGAATACGACGATGAACCGGCTTCAATCCGTCTCTAACATCCGGAAGCGCCCGCGAAACGATTACGCTCATAGCATAACTCAAGAACGAATTTTTCATTTCGCTCGTCAGATTAACATCTTTTACGCCTTCGTTGTTTTCAGGAAGTGCAGCTGATCCGTTTTCGTCATTATCGCCATTATCAAAGTTGTCGTTATCAGTTTCTACTTCTTCTTCGTCGATTTCGTCTTCTATAACGTCTTCGGTTTCTTCTAAATCGTCTTCCCATTCTTCGTCAAATTCTTTAATGTCGTCATATTCATCCATTCAGCACACCTCCTTTAGATGTCAAGATTCTTAACGTATACCGCATTCTCTTCAATAAACTCTCTTCTCGGTTCGACGTCATCACCCATTAAAGTACTGAAAATTCGGTCAGCTTCAATTGAGTCATCTAGGGTTACTTTCAACAAGGTGCGGCGTTTTGGGTCCATAGTGGTTTCCCACAACTGTTCCGCATTCATTTCTCCCAAACCTTTGTATCTTTGGATATTTACCTTGCCCGTATAGTTCTTTAATTTTTGATCAAGCTCTTCATCGCTATAAGCGTATTCTACCCGTTTATTTTGCGAAATTTTGAACAATGGCGGCTGAGCAATGAAAATATATCCCTCTTCAATCAAAGGGCGCATATAGCGGTAAAAAAAGGTTAATAGCAAAGTTCGAATATGCGCACCATCGACGTCGGCATCGGTCATGATGACAATCTTGTGATAACGCAAATCACCGATGTTGAAATCGTCCTGTATGCCGGTACCTATCGCCTGAATCAAAGAAATAATTTCTTTGTTACTGAAAATCTTGTCGGGGCGAGCTTTTTCCACATTCAATACTTTACCTCTTAATGGAAGAATCGCTTGAAATTCGCTTTCCCTGCCTTGGCGGGCAGAACCTCCCGCAGAATCTCCTTCCACGATGTATATTTCTGTTCTTTTCGGATCCTTAGCTCGGCAATCGGCCAGTTTTGATGCAAAGCCCAATGAATCAAGCGGACTCTTCCTCCGCGTTGCCTCGCGGGCTTTTTTTGCTGCAATCCTAGCTCGTAAAGCCAATAACGACTTTTCCACAATTGTTTTGGCAACATTTGGATTTTCCAACAAAAAGGCTTCGAATTTATCGGTCATTGCCTGGGATACAATCCGTCTTACCTCGGTATTGCCTAATTTGGTTTTAGTCTGACCTTCAAATTGCGGTTCCGCAATTTTACAAGAAACGATGGCGGTTAAACCTTCGCGAACATCATCTCCGGATAAACTTTCGTCTTTTTTGAGGAATCCTGCGTTTTTTGCATAGTTATTGAGAATCCGCGTCAAGCTGGTTCTAAAACCTTCTTCATGGGTTCCGCCTTCTTGAGTTCGGATATTGTTGACGAAGGAGTAGATGTTGCTGACAAAATCGTTGGTATATTGCAACCCGATTTCGACAACGACCCTTTCTACTTCTTCTTCTATCATAATTACCTCATTATGGATTGTTGATTTTGCTTTGTTTAAATATCTAACATATTCCGCAATCCCGCCTTCGTAGCAGTAATGAAGTTCTTTTGCGGGAGAAATGCGCTTATCAACAATACTTATTTTCAAACCTTTATTTAAAAAGGCTAATTGTTGGATCCTTTGCCTAAGAACCTCAAAATCAAAAACCGTTGTATCTTTAAAGACTTCTGCGTCCGGTTTAAAGACGACCGTTGTTCCGGTTTCTTCAGTTTCGCCAATTTCTTTTAAAATTCCTTCGCTCTTTCCGCGCGAAAACCTTTGAAAATACACTTTGGAATCCCGGCGAACATAAACTTCCAACCATTCGCTTAACGCATTGACGACAGAGGCGCCAACGCCGTGCAAACCGCCGGACACTTTATAGTTCTTTCCGTCAAATTTTCCACCAGCATGCAAAACCGTGAAAATAGTTTCTACGGTTGATAATCCCGTTTTAGGGTGAATGTCGATTGGCATTCCTCGACCGTTATCAACAACCTTTATGAAGTTATCCCCAAAGATTTCCACAATTATTGTATCGCAATACCCCGCAAGAGCTTCGTCAATCGAGTTATCAACAATTTCCCACACCAAATGATGTAATCCTTTTGGTCCGGTGGTGCCGATATACATCCCCGGTCTTCTTCTTACACCTTCAAGTCCTTCGAGCACCTGAATGCTACTGGCATCGTATCTGTCAACGTCATTCTTATTTAGCGTCACGATATCCACCTCCTTCTTTTAACTCAATTAGCTTTGCTTGATTAACAAGTCCTTTATCAATATCTGATAGTGTTGCGGTTGTGATGATGGTTTGAACGTATTTGTTTAAAGTCTTGATTAACTGGTTTTGTCGAATTTTGTCTAGTTCGCTAAAAACATCATCAAGCAACAAAATCGGATACTCTCCTTTTGTTTGATAAATCAACTCGACAAGCGCCAATTTGATGCTTAAAACAGCGTTTCTTTGTTGTCCTTGTGACCCATAAACACATAAATCCTTATCATTTATTGTCAAGACAAAGTTGTCCCGATGCGGACCAACACTGGTTGAACCTCTCTTTATATCGTTTTCAAAGTTTGCTTTTAAACTCTTATCATAGTTTCCTAAAGAACAAGACGCATGATAATTGATTTTTAATTCTTCCTGTTCAGCTATCTGTTTGTGGATTCGCTTAAGAATCAAATTTAACTGTTTTAAATAACGTTGACGATCCTGAATCACACGTTCCCCGGCTTCGATTAACCTTTGATCAATTACCTCAAGAAGCTTTTTTGTTTTTACATTGTCATCGAATGACAACGTTTTTAACAGAACGTTCCGCTCTTTAAGCAACCTGTTGTAAATAGTAGACCAGTATAAAAACTGCTTGGAGAGTTGGCAAAAAGCCATATCGAACTCTCTCCGCCTTTTACTGGAAGCCCCAAAAAAAGTAATCAAATCAGAAGGAGCAAAGGAGACAGCATTAAAAAAACCAATGTATTCACCTAAACTTCTAAAGATTTCGTTATTTCTTTTTACTTGCTTTCCTTTACCGGAATAGCAAACCAAAACAGTATCCGATATTTCCCCTTTGTTAAAAAAACCTTTTACTAAAAAATAATCCTTCCCGTTTTGAATCATATCCTGATCATTATTGGTCCGATTTGATTTAGTCAATCCTAAAACATGAACAGCTTCTAATAAAGACGTCTTGCCGACAGCATTCGGACCAAAAATTATATTCAGATTATCTCCAAAATTAAAATTCTTTTCTGCGAAACAGCGGAAATTGATTAATTCAATCCCAAATAGCTTCATTTTTTCTCAACAAACAACTCAAAATCATCGTTTATTTTAACTATTTCGCTTCCAAAAAGCTTCCTTCCACGTCGATTTTCGGCCTCTCCGTTAACAAGTATTTTATTGTTGAGAAGAAAGAATTTGGCTTCTCCGCCGTTGGTAATAACCCCGGAAAGTTTAAGTAATTGGCCTAAGGTAATAAAGTCAGTTTTAATGGAAATTTTATGCATAGAACACCTCGTTATTACATGAATAATTATACCACAAATTTTAAAAATTTGCCAGTAAAAACATTATTTATTTTTTAATCAAAAAACAAGAAAAAAGGGCTTTTTTTTGACATCTTTTAGACAGCTTGTTGCCATGCGATTTTTTCCTATAAAAAATTTGACGTTTTTGCCCTAAGTCAAAAGAAAAATTAAGCATGTACGTAAATATGTATATTCCTTATTTATATATTATATACGCAAAATTAAACTATTTTAATTTTTTGACATAGGTCAAAAGACTTCAAAAATATAAAAAACAAGCCTTTTTTGTAAGATTTTTTGTTAGTTTTATTTTATAAGTTTTTATTTTTTAAATATAAGAATAAAAGAACTTTTATTTTTTTATTTATTTAGGTAAAGTATTATTTAGGGTTTTATTCTTTTCTGTTTTCCTTTATATACGTATTTATGTTTTTGGTATTTATTTATGTATTTACCGATTTAGGTTTTTCTGTGTTTTCGTCAAACCTTATATACTTTTTTATTGTTTTATGGGTTTATTTGTTTCGGTATTTACATATTTGTTTTCTTTTTTGCTTCTATTAAAGAGACCGAAAGCTCAAAATCCAAAGTTGTTTTAAAAAAACCGTTTCAAAAAAATCCTCCATCAGATCAAAATAAAGCAAAATTGGTTTTACATTAAAGGTTTTGTGAAAATTTAGATCGGGTTATTGTTTTAATTTAAATGCTTTTAAAACGTTTTTGTTTTTAAATTAAAACGTTTTTCTCTAAAAACGTTCAACAAATTCTTTTAGTCTAAAGGTTTTTAATTTTGTGTCGCGTTTGGTTTAATTTTAATTTAAAAGATTTGTTTCTTTTGTTTTTGGTTTTATTTTAAAGGTTTTTTATTTTAATTTAAAATTTTTGTTTTGTTTCGGCTTTTTTAAAGTCCAAAAAATGTGTTTGTGGTGCCTTATTTATGTTTTTGCGTTTTTATTTTTTTATTTATTTATGTATTTTGAGATGTTTTTGCAAAATCCAAAGCGCTGTTGCTTGGGTTTTATCAAAAACCGAAATTTGCCGGTTTTTTTGAGTTTTTTTAATTCGGCCCGAATAACTTTTGATAAAAAAAATAAAAATGCGAAAAAAGGCGCCTTTTTGGGCTCAAAATCAATTTTGGAGTCCGATTTAAAGTATGCTTTTACGCTTTTCTGGGAAAAATATAGAGTTTAGGGTGAATTTTTCGTTTTCTTGAGATCTGATTGTTAATTGTTCAATTTGTATTTATTTATGTTTTTATGTATGTGTTTAAATCCTTATTTGAATAAATATTGCTTTTTGCTTGCTTTGTTTTTTAAGTTGTGCTATACTTTTAGCAGAATATTTGAAGGAGGAAGTTTTATGGATCCAACACAAAAGAGAAGGAACCCTTTTGATGAACTTTTTGAAGAAACGCCTATTGAAACAGTAGTACAGCAACAACCAGTCGCGCAACCAGAGCCCCAAAAAGTGGTTAGACAACCCACTTATCAACAACCAAAAGCCGCAAGAACCCAATCTTCAAAGCGTGGTTATGTTGAAGAATTAGTAGGTAGAGAAAAATACACTTCTACTATGGATAGAAACCTCAGAAGACAGATTAAAATTGCGTGCGTAAATCGCGGAATTATGTTTTCGGAATTCATCGAAGAAGCGTGTAGAGAAAAATTGCAGCGAGAAGGGATGATCTAAGATGCCAGTCGTATCAGTTTTTTGTAAAAAGGGCGGAGTCGGTAAAACCACGTTCCTTGGATACCTAGCTCACTATCATGCAGCCAAAGGACAAAGAGTTTTAATTTTAAGTGCCGACGACCAAAACAGCATTTTCAAAATCTTTGGTGCAGAGAAATTTGTTGGTGAAAGAGATGACAACTACTTCGAACACCTTTTAGCAGGCGAATGTCAACCCAACGACATCGTTTTTGAGGCAAGACCTGATATGTATATCATTAAAACCTTAAATACAGACAGACTTTCGCTTACTTTAACGCTAAGAAGGCCGCAAGAATCCAAATTAAGACAGTTAATTGACTATTTTCGACGCTTTTTTGACTATATTTTTATCGATTTTCCGCCTTCGAGTAGTCGCTTGACTGAAATATTACTCGACTTAAGCGATGATATCCTTCTTGTAGTGGGCCTCGATACGCTTGGTTTAGACGGTTTTATTAATACAATTCAGTATTTTACAGACTCTGACATCGATTTGGGCAAAGTTAGGTACATTGTACCCACTGGATACCACCCAATTAAGCTGGCTCCGAACACCTGTTTGAAGAAGTTAAAGACACAAGTAAAAACCTATACTCCAGATGCCAAAATCATCTCCCCAATCAAGGAAAAAGCGGTTATTCGGAACCTTCAAGAGATGGGGGTCAGCGTCTTCGACGAACACCAAATGCCTTCAAAATTTCATCAAAAAAACCGTGACGAGATTAAAAGAGACTTGTTGTCGACCTTTTCTGAAATTAAAATTTAACAAAATAAGCAAAAAACCTTGAAATATCAAGGTTTTTTTATTTAAAATGTCCTTACTGGGAGAATCAATTGAATCAAATTGTCGTCGTTTTGGCCGGTTATGGTAAATGGTTTGAGTTCGCCTGTTAACTTCATACTGACCACCTGAGACTCAAAGGCTCTTAAAGCTTCCAAGAAGTATCGAGCGCTGAAAGCGACTTGAAATTGGTCAATTCCTTGGACTTTTAAAGGGTATATTTCATCTACAACTCTTCCGATTTCGCTTGAACTGGAGAAAACGTGCACTGTCTTGTCACGATTGAGAACCATCTTTATAGTGCTCGAAATGTCATTTCCTGTGAAAACTTGCGTTCGATCGATTGTAGCGAGGAGATCGTTTTTGTTGAATTCAATTTCGACAATATGGGTATTAGGAAAAAGGCTGTTTGTATCTGGGAAATTCCCTTCAATTAACCGTGTCATAAAGGCAATATTTTGAATTTTGAATAAGGCTTTGTTGCTTATAATAAACAATTCGACATCAGTGTCCTTGTTTTCAAGGATTTTATTTAATTCCTCAAGCGCCTTGCTAGGGATATTGATTTGAATAGGTTGATGGTTTTCCGGTAATTGAGTGACTTTCTTGGACAAGCGATAGCTGTCAGTAGCAACTACTTCAAGTTTGTCGTCTTTCAATTCAAAACAAACGCCGGTTAATACGACTCTGGCTTCCGATGTTCCGGCAGCAAAAGCGGTTTGTTTGATAATTTGTCTTAATAAAGTGCTTTTAATATTGATTGGTGTTCCCAGCGATTCAAACGATACATCTGGGAAATTGGTTTTTTCGAGGGCGATTAAGGTAAAATTGGAACGATCCGATAATATCTTGATGGTATTTTCCTCAAATAAGGTGAAGTCGACAGTCTTCCCTTCGACTTTTTTGATAATCTCAATAAAGTATTTACCGGGCACAAGGCAGTCCCCTTCTTCGTATACGGTTACCTGCTCGCTTGTGTCTAAAACAATTTGAACCGATATTTCGCGGTTGGTCGTTGTCAAAATTATGTTTTCGCGACTTACTTCAATTTTGATCCCCGAAAGGACCGGCATTGGGGTTTTGGAAGATAACCCTTTAGAAACATGATTTAAAGCATCTAAAAGAATCTCTCGATTCATCGTAAATTTCATAGTCAATCTCCTTTATTTAAATTTCTTTTTTGTTTATTATTATTAACACTGTGGAAATGTGGAAAACTTTTTAAAAATTCAGCAATTAAGTAGTCTCTTCTTTAAACTTTTTGGATAAATTCTCAACATCTTGCTTCACAGCCCAATCGGATTCAATCAGTGAAGCTATCTTTTTTTCCGCATGCGCCACTGTCGCGTGATCGCGTCCGCCAAAGAACTCTCCGACTTTCTTTAAAGGGACGTCGAAAAGCGTCCTTATTATGTAAATAGCAATTTGACGCGGATAAACCAAGTCTTTCCGTCTTGATTGTGACGCCAGGTCGCGCATAGAAACATTGAAGTAACGCGCAACAGAAGTTTTCACCTGTTCGATTACATCGTTATAGTCCGGTTGAACGCTTGTCTTGTCTCGCGAGATTATCGCATCAAGCGCCACTTGGGCATTTTCGATGGAAAAATCAACATTCAAAGAGACGCAATAATAGATAAAACGGCGAAGCGCACCTTCCAAATCCCGGACGTTGTCGTCAAAATGTAGCGCAATGTATTCGATAACGTCTTCCGGAAACTCGGAATAATCCTTAATTAAAAAAGGAAGTTTGCGTTTCAGAATGGATTTTCGCAGATTTAAATCTGGTTTTTTGATATCGACAAGAACGCCCCAGCTAAATCGCGATTTCAATCTGGCCATAATATTTTCAAGTTCGGAAGCTGGTCGATCGGAAGTTAAGACGATTTGGCGGTTGTTTTCGAACAAATATTCAAAAACCTTAAAAAATTCCTCTTGGGTTTTGGTTTTTCCAGACAAAAATTGGACATCATCGACCAATAACAACTCAGCTTCGCGATAATGTTGGTAGAAATTTTCGATCGCTACTGGTTTTTTGGCTGTGGTAGCGGTAAAATAATCCTCCGCAAACTGTTGGGCGGTCGTATAAACCACATTGGCGTTGATGTTGTTGTCAAGCACGAAGTGACCGATTGCGGTCATAAGATGGGTTTTTCCTAGCCCTACTTCCCCAAAAATATACAGCGGGTTAACCGTAACGTGAGGGGATTCCGCGACTTTCATTGCAGTCAGGAAAGCAAACCGATTGGATTCGCCGGTAACAAAGTTGTCGAAAGTATATTCAGGACGCAAAACGCGTTTGTTAACCGTATCCGCCACCTGAAAAGGTTCATCGATTTTGCTTTCTTTTTCTTTTTCGGCAGCTTCTGCGGTCATTATTTTGAATTTGACAACCTCATTGGTGATAGTTACCAAAACCTGATTCATTTTTTCCAAATAAAACTTCTCTAGGCGATATTTTTCCAACATGGAAGATACTACAAGATAAATATAACCTCCGGAAACCTTGTGAATCGTATCGATGGGTTGTATCAATTCTTCGTATTCGGTTTTTCCGATAAGGTGTTCTGCGTTTTGCAGCCTAGATTTTACGTCAAGCCAAAGCTGATGAGCGTTGTCCATAATATCACCTCTTTCCTAATAATATATCACAAAATGACAAAAAAATTGGCTAAAACATTAATAAACATTTTTTAAAAAGTTTTCCTGTGGAAAACTAGGGAGAGTTTTCCCAATTGTTTTCCTCATGTTGATAATGTGGAAAACTTTATATCATGGATTGCTTGCAAACAAAGGGCTGTTATGGTATAATTTCAATATTGAGGTGAAGAATTATGCATAAATTTTCGCAATTGAGCGTAAAAGTAAAAGTTTTGGTTTTAGTAGTGTACACGGTTGCATTGGCAACGCTAATTGTGTTATTGAACGTTTTGTTTCAACCTGCAATCGATGCCAATTATCAAGACTACGCCACAACCCCCTATGACGAAAATTTAATGGTTACCCTAAAAAAACGCGAAAAGAGGTATATTCCGAGTACGGATGATGCCGACAAAAACAAAGAACACTCCTTTTGGGATGTATTTATGTATTTAACGAAAAAAGATTCGAGCGCCATGGTTGTTAACGTACACGGATTTTTGACCGCTGTTACAGCCGAAGGCAACCTATTATATAAAGAAGGCAAAGCGAGTACCTGGAGCAATACTTCGGCGAGTTTTGCTTCTTGGTCCAATCTAGGCAAAACCAGCAACGATTACGACGAAAAAACCGAAGAATACAGTAAATTAGACAATAAACCCATAAAACTGTATGTAAGTATTTATTATGAAATCCGAAACAATGAAACCGGCAAATCCGATTTTAAAAACTTTACCTATCAGGTAGAAGCGTTAGATTTGGATAATATTGAATTTGATTCTTTTGAGGAACGTTTGATCGACAACGAAACCGCAGGCAAAAAAGGTTATTTGGTTAATGAAGGCGAATTGTTCGATTTACGAATCGAAAGACGCGTTAGCGGCGAAACAAGCGATAGAATCCGCACTTATTTGACCGCAAAATCAATCGATGGTATTTCCATGAAGCACATGATTGTCGAAATCTATGCCCAAGTGGCAAACCATCCGACTGATACCGAAGAATATTTCAGCGATTATCTTTTAATCGACTCCTATTACGGATGCGTCAATCAATCAACTATTATGCCTTCGACCAATTATGTCGAAATCAACAAAATATATAATATCTCCAAAATTTACGTTATCGCAAAAGTTTTGGGAAGCGACAACCAAGAAATCATAACCAAAGCATGGGTTGACTATCAAAAGATAAAAACATATTAAAAAAGTGGTTTATTAATTTTTTTGCAGTTTAACAGATTGTTTTTGGGAAATAATAATAAAAATGCGAACCCAAAGGCGGGCAAAAATAAAAAAGTAATCAATTCGTTGACAAAGACCACCCATTCATGTATAATATACAAGCATGGTTTATAGGAGGTGCTCAAATGAAAAGAACATATCAACCTAACAAACGAAAACACAGTAAAACCCACGGATTCCGTGCTCGTATGGCAACAGTCGGAGGAAGAAAGGTATTGGCTCGTAGACGTTTAAAGGGTCGCACAGTCTTATCAGCATAATTTTCTACTTATGACACAACCAAATATCGATACATAGACCACTTCTTGTCACCAAAAACTTAGAAGAGGTCTTTTTGTTTTATAAAGAGGGATAAAAATGAATAAACGCTATCGCTTAAAAAGAAACGAAGAGATTGCCCGAATCGTCCGCGGACGAAAAAGAGTGAGCAGTCCAAGTTTTACACTGTATTACCAAAAAAACAATTTAAAAACCAATCTGTATGCCATTTCGGTTGGAAAAAAATACGGTAGCGCTGTCGAAAGAAATTACGCAAAACGCGTTGTCAGAGAAATCATGCGTCCGTTGTTGGACGTGTTGCCTCATGTATCGGTATTAATAGTTGTTAAAGAAGGAAGCAAAACGTTAAAGTTTCTTCAGTTAAAAGAGGAATTAACCCAGCTGATAAATCAAATCAATCAAAAAATTAATATTGAGGAGAATTAAATGAGTACAAAAAGAAGTAAAATGATTCGTTATGCAATGATAACAATTGTTTTGGGCTTTTTCGTATTTTTCCTGGTGAGTTGTGGAAAGCAAGAGGTAACCACTTATAAGGATTTAGAAACGAAAATCCAAAATACCCAAATAGAGAAAACGCGCACCCTTTTGCGAACTTATCTAATAGTTCCGGAAGAAAACGACGAAGCGAAAACAAGTGTTTACGCCAAGATAACCGCTATCCTCGCAAACGAAGCTATCACTGATCCTGACGGGTTTTTGGACAATGCTTTGACGCAACTTGACGAGCTTGCACTAGAGTTAAGCCTTACCGTTCGGGTTCCGGATAAAGAAGAATTCAAACAAGAGGTAAAAAGCGGCCAACTCCAAGCGGCCAAGGAAAGCGCAATTGATCAAATAAACGATTATATTGAAGCAGGCTCATTGGAAGATTATCAAAAAGAATTAATCGATAAAGCCAAAGTCAAATATTTGGCCAAATTGGAAACGACGACCGAAGCAAAAAAGCTGGGGCTAGTTCGCCGGAGCGGTTCGAGCTGTACCGGAGCTACCGTTCAATCCGTTGATGAAGCGGAATTTGAAGCAACTCAAGATGTTTACGAAGTAGTATATTTTTACACCATCCAAACAGATCGCTATCGTTTGCAACCCGCGCCAATTCAATTCTATGGTTTTGGAAATGGTTTCTGGGGACATTTGTTTAACAATTTCTTTACGTTCCCGGTAGGCTGGATTTTAATGACATTATCCAAATTGCTTGGCGGTTATTATGTCATCGGTTTGATTTTGACTACTTTGTTGGTTCGTACGCTCGGTTGGCCGATATATGCCAGAACCAACGATATGAGTTTAAAAATGCAATTGATGCAACCTGAACTCGCTAAATTGGAAGCTAAATATGAAAAAAGAAGCGATCCCGAATCGCAAAAAGCCAAACAAATGGAAATGGCGGCAATCTATCGGAAATATAAAGTAGGCATCGGAGGCTGTTTGTTGCCATTCTTGCAATTCCCAATCTTTATGAGTATATTCCGGGCGATTTCCCGTTTGCCTTACACTAATGGCGAAGTCAGCGGAACCGCAAACTGGGTTGAAGGTTTGAATACCAAGATTTTTGGAATCGATTTGTTTAAAGACCGCACCCAAGGCGATTCACTGCAAATGTGGGGTGTAATTGTTCTTGCTGTTTTGGTTGTCGGAACGCAAATGTTAAGCCAATTCATTTTGCAAAGAAAACAAAAGAAACTTCAAGAAGAATCGCAAGCCAATATACCTGCTTATCGCCGTCAAGCGGCTGCACAACAAAACGAAACCCAAAAAACCATGAAATACATGATGTATTTCATGACGCTCATGATGGGTATGTTTGTTTTAAGCAGCGCAGCCGGTTTAGGTTTTTATTGGTTGATTGGTAACATATATACAATGTTCCAATCTTATGTCGGCCAAAAACGCAGCGCAGAACGGCTGGAACGTTTAAGAAATATACACGCGAAGTAAGAGGTGGAGAAGTGAAAGAAAGAATATATGTTGGACACAGTCTGCAAGAAGTTGAAGAATTAGCTGTCAAGGAATTGGGAATCGCTAAAGAAGATTTGTATTTCGATGTATTGACGCCGGAAGAAGTATCCCGTGAGGAAATTCAAGTTCATGTCATGGTTGGTGCCAATCCAATCAAAAAAGCCAAAGACTACTTGGAAAACTTTTTACAAAACGCCAATATTATGGGCTATGTGGAACGCAAGATGCGCGACAATGTCGTTGAGTACAGCGTATCAACCGACGGAGCAAACAACATTTTAATCGGCAGAGGAGCCAAAACATTAAGCGCGTTTCAATTATTAGCTTCGTTGATTGTCAATCAATATTTTGATCGCGACCAAGAAACCGGTTTTGTTGTAAAAGTCGATGTCGGTGAGTACCGAAAAAAACGCGACGAAAAGCTTGAACGCATGGCCACGCGAATTGCCAGAGACGTTGCAAAAACCAAAATTCCGGTTAAACTTCATTATATGAATGCCTATGAACGCAAAGTCGTCCACAACAAGTTATCTGAATGGCGCGATGTCACGACGCATTCCGAAGGCGAAGAGCCGGAACGTTATTTGATTATCGAACCAAGGGTAAAAAAATAAAAAAAGAAAGAGAGGGAATCAAGCCCTCTCTTTTTGAAAAAGAAACGAGAAATAAAATAATTAGGGATGAAGACCAAAAAGACCAAGCAAAAGATGAGCGAGGGTTAGTTCGGACTTCAAAAGCAATTATAACATAGGCAATATGGTTGCGCCATTGATTAAAGAGTGAAAGTGTTTCCATTTTTAAAGGTGTTAAAAATATTATTCAAAGCGCTATCTTGTGATATAATTAAAGAAACACAAAGGAGGTAAGATATATGAGCTTACCGGAAATAATGATTTCCATTATTTTGGGGATAGTATTATTAATGAATGTTTTTATCCTTTTGTTTTTGTTAAAAAAAGCTAGGACAAACAAAACCCAAGAAACCGAAGAATTTGAAAACATGATTGAAAGCGCGCTTTATAAAAATCAGTTTGAGATCATGCATAAAACAAACGAACATATTACCCAACAATTGGAACAAACCCGTTCCGTTATCGACCAAAGGTTTGAAAACTTGTCGGAAAAGAATGCGCAAACTTTATCGAACGCCACCAAAGAATTATACGAAATCCAAAACAAGTTTAGCCAAGTCGAGGTGCAAATGTTAAAAACTGTTTCCGATGAGCTTGCTAAAATAAACGCGAGCGTTGAAAACCGCTTGGCATCGGGTTTTGAACAAACAACGGCAACATTTTCCAATGTAATGGAACGATTAGCCGTCATTGATCAGGCGCAAACTAATATTGAAGCATTATCCAAAGACATTATTCAACTACAAGACATTTTACAGGACAAGACCAAACGCGGAAGTTTTGGCGAATTCCAATTGAACGCTATTTTGGAAAATGTCTTTGGGGTAAGCGGAGATATATACCAAACGCAGTACCAAATGACAAACGGCTTCAGAGTGGATGCTATCATCTTTACTCCGGAAAACAAAGGGCATATAGCAATTGATTCAAAATTCCCTTTGGAAAACTATCAAAAGATGAATGAACCTGATATAACCCCAGCAGATAAAAAGAATTATGAAACGCACTTCAAAGTCGATGTCAAAAAACATATCGACGATATTTCCCGAAAGTACATTATTCCCGGCGAAACCATAGGTAACGCTTTAATGTTTATTCCGTCCGAAGCGGTTTACTATTATATTTTGGCTAATCAACAGGAATTGGTAACGTATGCCGAGAAAAAACATGTTGCTTTGACGTCGCCAACGACTTTAATAGCTACGCTTAAGGTAATTCAAGTTGCCTTATTGGATTATAAACGCCGTCAAAACACCAATTTGATAATTGAAGAATTGCGCAAACTAAGCAAAGAATTTGAACGTTACACCGAACGTTGGGGCCAAGTTAGAAAAGCGATTGAAAAAGCCAAAGACGAATCCGACAAATTAAGTACAACCAACGATAAGATTATCAAACGGTTTGAAAGAATCGAAAAAATGGATGAAGAAAACTTCTTAGAAAAAGTGAGCGGAGAATGAAAGAAACGATGAACGATACTATTTTAGGAATATCCACGGCATTGGGCAAAGGGGCCATATCGATTGTCAGGATGAGCGGTAGCGCAGCAATCCAAATTGCGTCAAAAGTTTTCAAAGGCAAGAAGGATTTGCGCCGGGTACCGAGTCACACCATTCATTACGGTCACATCGTCGACCCGCAATCGAATGAAGTAATCGACGAAGTCTTGGTGATGGTGTATCGGGCACCCAAAACTTACACAAAAGAAGATATTGTGGAAATTAATTGTCATGGCGGAATTTTTGTAACCAATCAGATATTTGAACTGTTGGCCCTTCAGGGGGCAAGGATTGCAGAGCCGGGTGAATTTACGAAACGCGCTTTTTTAAACGGACGCATCGATTTAACGAAAGCGGAAGCCGTTATGGATGTGATTGATGCAGAAAGCAAGGCCGCCCTTCGGCTTGCCAATTATGGTCTTCGGGGGGACATAAAAGCCACAATCGACGATTTGCGAGTTAAGCTTTTAAATATTATCGCTACGATTGCGGTAAACATCGACTATCCCGAATATGACGACGTGGAAGAATTGACCAATTCGGTAATCAAACCCCAAATCAAAGATATATATAATCAATTGAAAACCATTCTTTCTTATTCAAGCGATGCCAAGAAATTGAAAGAAGGAATAAAAACCGTAATAATCGGCCGGCCGAATGTCGGCAAAAGCAGTCTGCTAAATGCCTTGTTAAGAGAAGACAAAGCTATTGTAACGCCGATTCCCGGAACCACCAGAGACATCGTGGAAGGAAAACTGATTCTTGGAAGCATTATGCTGAACTTGATTGATACCGCGGGGATTAGGGAAGCTGTCGACGAAGTCGAAAAAATTGGCATTTCCAAAAGCCAAAGCAAAATTGATGAAGCCGAGTTGATTCTTTTGATTTTGGACGGCAGCGCTCCGCTGGAAAAAATGGACTACGATTTACTTGAATTAGTCAAAAACCGCCAACATCTTAAAGTAATCAACAAAAGTGACCTTCCGCTTGTGGTTGATCCGGAAAAATTTTCCGATTCGATTGTAATTTCCGCAACCAATCAACAAGATATTAAAAAGTTGGAAGAGGCAATAAAAATATACGTAATGATTCGAGATGTCAACGAAACTAATGTTTCATATATAAGCAACACCCGTCAACTCGCGAAAATCAACGAAGCTATAAACAATTTGGACGAAGCGTTAAAAGCGATTGCAGAAGATGTTTATATCGACATTGTGGATATATATATTCAAGCTGCCTGGAATTCTTTAGGCGAAATCATCGGTGAATTGCGTACCGATCGGCTTCTCAATGAGTTGTTCTCCAAGTTTTGTTTGGGCAAATAAACAAAAAAAGACTTGACATATTGCTTAAGAAAGCATATAATACAGATAACTAAAGATAAAAACAAAACGATGAAGAGGAAGAGTATATTAAGAAAGTTTCTTCCAGTGAGTTAAGGATAGTGGAAACTTAACAGAAACACTTAATGGAAAAACACCTCGGAGTGGTAGAAGAAATCAAACTTGAAAGTAGAACTACCCGCTTAATCCGGCGTTATGGACAAACGAGGGCACGATAATATATATGTATTTTCCTTAAATTATCGTGAACTAAGGTGGCACCGCGAGATTTTCGTCCTTAGGAAGCAATTCCTAAGGACTATTTTTTTTAAAAAAGGAGGAAAGAAAATGAGTGAATATCAAAAAAGCAGCATTCAACAATTAATAAAAGAAAAACAAGGGGCTGTAAGCAAAAAAGTGCGTTTGGAAGGTTGGGTTCGTTCCAACCGAAATCAAAAAGAATTCGGGTTTATTGCGTTAAACGACGGATCGTTTTTCGAAAGCATGCAAATTGTTTACGATCATGCTTTGTCCAATTGGCAAGATGTAACCAAAATTCGGGTGGGAAGCGCAGTAACCATCGATGGCGAAGTCGTTTTGTCGCCAAAGGAAGCACAACCGATTGAAATCAAAGCACACCAAATTGCACTTGAAGGCGACAGCCCGGAAGATTATCCGATTCAACCAAAACGGCATACCAGAGAATTCTTGAGAAAGAATGCGCACCTGAGACCTAGAACCAATTTGTTTCATGCGGTGTTTAAAGTGAGAAGTTTGCTTGCGTTTGCCATCCATAAGTTCTTTAACGAAAATGGTTTTGTATATGTACACACGCCATTAATTACTTCCAATGATGGAGAAGGCGCAGGTCAAATGTTTCAAGTTACAACTCTAGATTTGGAACGCATAGCCAAAACCGGAGAAGTCGATTATTCCAAAGATTTCTTTGGTAAAAAAGTCAACTTAACCGTTACCGGCCAATTGGAAGCCGAAACGTTTGCGTTAGCGTTTAAAAAGGTTTATACTTTTGGACCGACATTCAGGGCAGAAAACTCCAATACAACCCGCCATGCATCCGAGTTTTGGATGATTGAACCGGAAGTTGCGTTTGCTGATTTGAACGACAACATCGCTTTAATTGAAGAAATGGTTAAATACATCGTTAAATTTATTTTAGAAAACGCCAAAGAGGAAATGGTTTTCTTTGATAAATTTGTTGCGCAGGGTAAAATCGCCCAACTGGAAGAATTGGTAAAATCCAAAGCTAATATATGTACTCATAAAGAAGCTGTCGATATCTTAAAAGCGAGCGGTCAAAAATTTGAAGTTGAACCGGAACACGGACAAGATTTCGCAACCGAACACGAAAAGTATTTAACGGATGTCCATTTTAAAGCGCCTGTCTTTATTATCGATTGGCCAAAAGAAATCAAAGCATTCTATATGCGCGTGAATGACGATAACGAGACGGTAGCAGCAGTGGATTATTTGGTTCCCGGTGCCGGAGAGTTGGTTGGGGGATCCCAAAGGGAAGAACGTTTGGATTTGTTAATTAAACGGATGGAAGAACTCGGAATGAAAAAAGAGGAACTTGATTGGTATATCGACTTAAGAAAATACGGTGGTGTAAAACACGCGGGCTTCGGTATGGGATTTGAACGGTTGATTATGTATGTGACCGGAGTCGAAAACATTCGCGATGTCATTCCGTATGCCAGAACACCAAAAAACTGTGAATTTTAATTAGAAAAAAATGCAGATAAGGCTTTGACCATAATCTGCATTTTTATTTTTTAATATTTTATTCGTCGGAATATATATCTTCATCATAGTATTCAAGAAAACTATGTTGCTTATCGCCGTGTTTCCAACCCAAAGCGCAGTTGAGGTTTATGTTTTGCGCACTTCGATATATCGAAATATCGACATTGGGATAAATTTTACGCATATTGGCGATTAAGTTTTTGACTTCTCTTCGTTTCGAAGATGTTTTTCCACAGGCCACCATGCATCCGCAATTCATCGGGGAAACGCCGATTTGTTTGATAAAACGAATAATGTCCTTTTCTTTAATATATATAAGAGGGCGGATTAGTTCCATATCGGGGAAATTTTGCGCTTTCAGTTTCGGCATCATGCATTTATATGTTCCGCCGTAAAAAATGTTTAATAAAATAGTTTCGATTGCATCGTCAAAATGATGACCTAAAGCGATTTTATTGCATCCTTTTTGTTGGGCGATAGAGTATAATGTTCCTCTTCGCATTCTGGCGCACATATAACACGGATAGTCGCTGGCAATTCTTTCGACAACTTCAAAGATATCTGAGGGAACTATTTCAATCGGAATGCCCATTTTCTTGGCATTCTCTTCTAAAGCTACAACATTTTCTTCCATGAAACCGGGATTCATAACGATAAAGACAACTTCAATCGGTACTTGACCATGGCGCTGATATTCTTGCATTAATTTTGCAAGTGTTAAACTGTCTTTTCCTCCGGAAATGCACACTGCAATCCTATCTCCCGGTTTGATTAATTCATATTCCGCTATCGCCTGAATAAAGGGGCGGTAAAGAGCTTTCCGATAAGTTGTTATTAACGATCTTTCTATTTCTTTAACATCCATGTTTTTTTCCTAAAAGAAAAGGTCTTAACGACCTATTTCTTAACCTTCTTAATAGTTGTTGGTTTTAATTTTTGATTTTCCCCTTCCTCGATAGTCCAAATATGATAAAACAAATATGATAATCCCGAAGTAATGACAAATGCGATAGCTGATTGCCATAATAGGGTTGGCCAAACGAATTTCAAGTATCCTGCTGTTTTTATATCTGATTTATAACCTTCGTTAAGGTTTGGCAAAGTGTTAAAATTCAAATCGTTGTTGCTGGTTGTTGAGGATTTAATATTTCTTAATGTACCGATAGTCCAAACTTTGATTGGGTCTTCGTCGGTTCCTAGTTTCTGAACTATTGCAAACGTTGCTTCTCTGGTTATTAAGAACGGAACAGATTCGATATCTTTTTCATTGCCTAAATCGTCAACATGAGTAAAAGGATAAGTATTGTTTGGATTAATCGTATATACATAATGGGCGTCGTCAGCTTTTTCCGGGTCATTGGCATTATTGTCAAAAATAGGAAAACTTCCAGACCGCGAAACCGCTGGGGTTGCAGCGCCGGTGGAAGGGTTATCTCCTTTGAGCGAATCCTTTAAGGTATCGAGAGCCGAACGTAGATGCAAATCGGCTTCGTCTCCTACGCCTTTAACGGAAACGAGATATAATTCCCCCGGTTTTACTATCGGGTCTTCTGTAGTACCGTATGCGATATCATAGATAAAGAACGTGTATTGAATCGTAAAGTTTGTGTCGGTTTCGTTCAAGATTGCGTAAGATTCGATAGAGAAAGCATTAGCCAAATTCAATGTGCCGTTGTTTAATTCGAGTAATCCGTTGGTGTCTGGGTCTCTGAATGTTACGTTAGTGACGTTCTTTTGATATTTTGCAGAAGAGAAACGAACAGAGCGTTCGATTTGTTCTTCGGTGGAATACCTGTTATTGAAATAATGTTCGTAAAATCGATTTTCGTTTCTCACCCAGCCGCCCACGGCGCCGTAAGAATAAAAGGCAATAAAGGTTGTTACAATTAGTGGAAATAAAATGGATATTAATAATATTATTATTTTTCTTACACGCATATATGTTCACCTCGTTAATTTTTTCTGTATTATTATACCACCATTTCTTTAATAAAACAATGAATATATTATAAAAGATTTACAAGAAAGCCAAGCAGAGTCACAATTTTGGGAAAATTTTAGGGTTTTTTGGCAGGGCAATAGCAATTTGTAAAAGGTTACCGTCAATAAAACAAGAGAAGGATACCTTTTTATTGGGAAAATCGACAAAAATATTTAATAAAATATAAACACAGCGCATACAATATAATATACAAAAATATTTTTTATACATTTTTATACATTTGCTTGACAAAAAAATCCATTTCGAATATAATGTAAGTAAGGAGGAGCATTATGAAGATAGAATGGATAACTAAAAACAGTTCTTTAGGCGCTGTAACACTTTACGAAAACAACATAACTTTGAACAAGCATGCGGCAAATTATTTTAAAGACGCGTATGCAGTGGCTGTGGGAATTGATCGCGATTCAGGAAATATCATTATTCAAAAGGTTTCCAAAGACGAAGTGGATAACCATGATGCTGCAAGATTGCATAGAATTGCGATAAAACCGTCTTACGGCCGTATTTCAGGCAAACACCTGATTACGGAAATCAGCGATCATCTTACGCTTGATTTTAAGGATAAGACAGCGTATAAATTCAGTGCTCTCTGGAATACCGGTAACCGGATGTTGATTGTTAATACGAAGGAGGGTTATTAATGTTATCATTTTGGGGCTCTACGCAAATGTACATGATTATTATTTGGATCCTCGTAGCCATTATTGCAGTTGTACTTGAAAGCGAATCCGCAGAACTTGTTTCAATATGGTTTTCCTTAGGGGCGGTCGGTGGTTTAATCGCTGCAATCCTCGATGCTAGTATAATTGAACAATTGGTAGTATTTGCCGCAGTATCGTTTGTATTAGTTCTTGCAACAAGACCGCTGGTGAAGAAATTAACAAAAAACACCGAAGTAAAGACCAATGCGGATCGGTTAATCGGTAAGGTCGGAGAGGTAACACGCGAAATAAACACCTTTTCAAAAGGAGAAGTTATTGTCGATTTTCGGGAGTGGACAGCTATAGCACTCAATAATCAATCTTTTGCCA
This sequence comes from Acholeplasmataceae bacterium, assembly GCA_012838545.1. Lineage (GTDB taxonomy): Bacteria > Bacillota_I > Bacilli_A > ML615J-28 > CAG-313 > UBA1427. The sequence continues at coordinate 11,827 of DUPC01000031.1, read as the reverse complement.
TAGGAGATAAAGTCGTTGTGGTAAAGATTGATGGCAACAAACTGGTCGTTGATGCGATTCAGGAAATTAACATTAAATAGAAAGGAAGAATAAAAAATGGATGCAGTTTTAATTGTTATTATTGTTTTGTTAGTTTTAATTGCGATTATTATTATTTCGCACATTCGTATTGTTTCGCAAACCAATGCCTATGTCGTTGAACGTTTGGGCAGATATCATGCAACATGGGACACCGGAATTCACTTCTTGTTTCCGTTTATTGATCGGATAGCGGTTGATCCAAACAGCGCGAGCAGTCAATATGCCAAGAGTAAATCGTATTTTAGTCCGTATAAAATTGGCATTGTTAATTTAAAGGAACAAGTAATCGACTTTGAACCTCAACCCGTAATTACCAAAGATAATGTTACGATGCAAATCGATACCGTCGTTTATTATCAAATAACCGACCCTAAACTATATGTATACGGTGTATCGAACCCAATTGGTGCGCTCGATAATTTGACGACAACCACGCTTCGTAATATTATGGGTGATCTTGATTTGGACGAAGCCTTGACCAGCAGAGACTTAATCAACACCAAGATGCGAGCGATTTTGGATGAAGCAACCGACCCTTGGGGCATAAAAGTGTTTCGTGTGGAAGTCAAAAACATTATGCCGCCAAAAGATATTCGCGACGCCATGGAAAAACAAATGCGTGCCGAACGCGAACGAAGAGAATCTATTTTGCTTGCGGAAGGGGAAAAACGTTCTGCAATCCTTCGCGCCGAAGGGTCCAAACAAGCAGATATTCTCCGTGCTGAAGCTAAAAAGGAAGCTTTGATTCAAGAAGCCGAAGGTAAAGCCAAGTCGATTATAATCGTAAACGAAGCAACAGCGCAAGGATTAAAGATGATAAAAGAGGTTGCGGTTGATAAGGGCGTCTTGGCCTTAAAAGCATATGAAGCTTTGGCTAAGATGTCGGAAGGCCAAGCAACCAAAATCATCATTCCTTCCGAACTTCAAAGCATAGCGGGCTTAGCTGTTTCCGCAAAGGAGCTTTTGACAGAACCTGAAACTAAAAAATAATATATATCTAAAGGGAGGCTGAAAAGCTTCCCTTTATTTCTTTATTATATAAGAAAGCAATTTGACAAATTGTGCAAAAACACCTTGAATCAGGAGATTTTAAAAAAAGAATAAAATAACTTTAAAAATATGATAATCTATGATATACTATCAATGATTATTATTGGCTTTTGTGAAAATAAAATTAATGTTTTCTTAGTATATACTAATGAAGAGAAAGGAAGTTGAACTATGGCCTATAAAGCATTATACCGAAGTTATCGCCCTAATACTTTTGCGGAAGTTGTCGGACAATCGCATGTTATAAAAACTTTACAAAATGCGATAATGCACAATAAAACTTCTCATGCATATATCTTCAGCGGTCCAAGGGGAATTGGAAAAACAACGATTGCTCGGATTTTTGCGCGAGCGATTAACTGCGATAATCCTCAAAACGGCGAACCGTGCAATAAATGTTCTAAGTGTGAGGCAATCATAAATGAAGTCACTACGGATATAATCGAACTTGACGCCGCAAGCAACAACGGCGTTGACGAAATGCGCCGCATTTTGGAAAAAGTAAATTTCCTTCCTAGTTTGTTGAAAACCAAAGTATATATCATTGATGAAGTTCACATGCTAAGTCTTTCCGCTTTTAATGCTTTGCTTAAGACAATAGAAGAACCTCCTCTTCATGTATGTTTCATTTTTGCCACGACCGAACCTCATAAAATACCGTTAACGATACACTCGCGGTGTCAAAGGTTTGATTTCAAACCTTTAACAAAAGCGCAAATTATTGAAATGCTTAACAGGGTTATTGAAAGAGAAGGTATATTAATTAAAGACGAAGCTGTTGAAGGGATTGCGGAAGCGGCGGAAGGTGGAATGCGCGATGCTTTGGGAATGCTTGATCAGGTCAGCGCTTTTACCGATGACGAAATCACCATTGAAGATGTCGATAAAGTAACCGGACGGGTTTCGAAAGTTAAATTGTTGGAACTGCTCTCTTCATTTGAAAACAAAGATGTCACAAAGTCATTGTCTGTTATCGAAGAATTAGTTGAATCGGGAAAAGAAGTCGACCGCATCACCTACGGTTTGATTCAATTGTGCCGCGATTTGCTGCTTTTTCAAAATCAAGGAAACGCGCTTAACAAAAAAGCAATCTTTGATGACGAAAAATTTGTTGTTTTGGCACAATCACTAAAACGCACGCAAATCTTGAAATATCTAGATATATTAATCGATATTCAAAATAAAATGAAATGGACGACTTCGCAGATGATTTATTTGGAAGTCGGAATCATGAAAATGATTCATTATCAGGACGAAACGCCAATCGTAAAAGAAATCGATATTGAAAAAAGCGAAACGATTGCTATCTTGGAAGAAAGCATCTGCGACCTCGAACGCAATGTTCAAATCTTGGAAAACAAACTGGCAGCGCAGAACCTTAAAGATTGGCAAGAAAGCGTAAGCGCCAAATTAGAATTTTTAGAAAACCAAGCAAGCAATACAACATATAATAAAGAAATAGAAAACAAAATATTGGAATTGGAAGATACCCAAAAGCGCCTTCAAGTTGAGTTTGAAGAAAAAATGGGTATTGTTGAAGTTATCGGCGATGCGTTAAGAGAAATCAAAGTTGAAGTTGAAGCTATTAAAACCACAAAAACAGAAGCAAATGATTTGGTAACTGGTAACAACATTAATGACGAGTTGTTATCGAGACTTGCTTCTTTGGAAACCCAAATAGGAACATTGACAGAAAAAGCAAGAAAAATTGAACCAAATGCAGATGAAGAATTATTGGCGAAACTTGCGGAAATGGAAGAAAAAATTGCAGCGATTAAAGAAAATTCTAAAGAAGAAACAGGAAATGTCGATAACGAATTATTAAACAGAATTGAAACAATCGAAACAAAAGTTGCAAATATTCTTGGTCAAGATATGGCAGAAAAACTTCATGAACCGAGCAATTTATTTATTGCCAATGTCCAGGAAATGATGATGCAACTACAAAACCGAATTGACGACATGGATTCGCTTGTTCAGTTGATTCTCGGTAAATTCAACGGTGTTGAAGAACGGTTGGATATTGTCGAACTATATCACAACGAAGAAAAACCGAACCCAGTCGAAGAAGTCAACGAAATCAAGGATCAATATAATGAGTTGAAACAACAATTCGAACATTATCAGGAAGCGGTGGAAGCATTTCAACTTGCTTATCGCAACGAAATCGATGGATTGGTAAAGAGAATCGATGAGTTGGCTGAAAAGAAGGAAGAGACACCAACGATAGATGTGAATGCTTTGGATGAGTTATCTAAGTCGATAAACAATGTTAAAGAATATAGTTTTAAATTGGGGGCAAGGATTAACCAACTTGAGGAAGCGATGAAAAAAGTGCCTGCGGAAGTACCTGTAGCACAAGAAGCAGCTCCGCAAGTCCAAACACCTCAACAGACTCAAACGCAAACATCTTCCACAACCGTTGTCGTTCGCACTCCGCGCGCGGAAAGCGAAACGCCTGCTCCAAAAAAAGCGGAAGAAATTGACGATTTGGAAACCCAAAGAGTATATGACGTGAAAAGGCTTGAAACGATTCTTCACGAATCGCGAGACCCAAAAGCGCGGGAAGAAAAAGTTAAAATTGTCAACAATTGGCGTCGGATGGGAGATAGATTAAGCTTACATCTTACTCCTGTTGCGCGTTATTTGATGGATGGGGTTCTCGCCGCAAACGGTCTTAAAGAAATGATTATCGTTTATCCGAATGCGCAAATATGTAATTATTTAATGGAAGAAAAAGTGCATTTTGATGCCAAACAAGTATTGAAGAACGCTTTTGGCAAGGAATATGATTTTATTGCTTTGCCGGAAAGTGTATGGCAAGAAAAGCGCAAGGAATATCATTCCCAATATTATATGGGGGTCAAATTTCCGCGATTGTCTCCGATTAATCATCCGGAATTAAAAATCATGAAAGCGGATAAGAACCTGACTGCGCCAAAAGTTAATTCGATTGACCAAAAAGCGGAAGCTTTATTCGGCAAAGCATTAATTAGAAAAGAGGGAGAATAATGAATCAACAATTAATCCGTAAGGTCCAAAAAATGCAACAAGAGATGATGGCAGCCCAAAAAGAAATTGAAGAATCGGTATTTTCGAAAAAAACCGGGGTTGTTACAGTTACCGTTACCGGAACCAAAGAAGTTAAAGAAGTTGCAATAGACGAAGATTTTACCATCGAAGGACCAGAAGATTTGGAAATGTTGGGCGACATGATTGTTGCCGCATGCAATCTGGCATATAAGGACATCGAGAAAATGACAGAAGAAAAATTGGGCAAATACCAAGCACTTCTCGGTGGGATGGGTAGCTTCTTTTAATGAATGAATTGAAATTTCTAAATCGTCTGGTTGCTTCATTGGAAAAGTTCCCCGGCGTAGGAAAGAAAACGGCCACTCGTTTTGCCTTCCACATTGTGGAAAAGTTTAGCGAAGAAGACGTCAAAGCTTTTATTGATGCTTTGGTCAGCACCAAGGATAAAGTTAAACATTGCCAAACTTGCCATGTGTTAACGGAACAAGACGAATGCGAAATTTGCCAAAGCCCGGTACGGGACCATTCGCAAATCATGGTAGTTAAAGACACCAAGGACGTGCTCTCGATCGAGAAAAGCAAACAATACAACGGATTATACCACGTGTTGAGCGGACTTATTTCCCCACTTGAGGGAATCGGACCCGACGACATTAACTTGGATTCGCTTGCCAAACGCGCGGAAGATCCGGTTGTAAAAGAAATTATTATCGCCACAAGTTTTACGCCAGCAGGCGAAACGACCGCTTTATATATTGATAAAATTGTCTCCAGACAGGGACTATCCGTTACCAAAATCGGTTATGGTTTGCCTGCCGGAGGGGACATTGAGTATGCGGACGAATTGACGCTCAGAAGAGCGCTCGAAGCAAGAAAGAAAATCTAAGGAGAAAAAAGATGGGCATATTTGATTTCATTATTGAGTATACAAACAAAAAAGGCGAAGAATTTGTCAAGTTCGTGCTTGATATTTTTACCCAACTATCTGGCTTTCTTCAAGCAATCGTGTTGCTTGCAGCGGCGTTTTTGGTTATAATTGGTGCTATCACCGTCATCAAAAAGTCTTTTAAGTTGATTCTGGTTCTGGGAATTATCTTTGTGGTTCTCTTTGTGATTTGGACTTTTGTGTAAAAAACAAGTAGGAAATAATCGTTTAAACCTAAATAAAATAAATTTCGAAGTGTCGCAATTTTTGCGACATTTTTTGTTACTGTTAGCCACAAAAAAACAATTTTTGAAAAAAATAAGGTTATTGATTGCGTTTTTACTCTAAGTATGCTATAATGAATTGACTGAAAGGATAACGTTAATAGGTAACAATTAACGTTACAGTATTAATTTTGGAGGACAAAAAAATGGACATACGATTAGTTAACCTAACCAAAGTTTTTGCTGATAAAGATTCCGAAGTTCGCGCTGTCGATAAGCTTGACACCGTAGTTCCTTCCGGAAAACTTATTGGCTTACTTGGTCCGTCTGGATGTGGAAAGTCAACAACCTTGTATATGATTGCGGGTTTATTGAATCCTACTGAAGGACAGATTTTTTTTGGGAACGCAGAAGTAACGCAATTACCTCCGGAAAAACGGGGAATTGGCCTTGTGTTCCAAAATTACGCTCTATATCCACACATGACGGTGAAACAAAACATTTTGTTTCCGTTGCAAAACTTAAAAGTGCCTAAAGCGGAAGCTTTGCAAAGAGCGCAAAAGGTTGCCGATTTGGTTGCAATCGGAACGCTTATGAACCGTAAGCCGAAGCAACTGTCCGGCGGACAACAACAACGCGTAGCCATTGCCCGGGCACTGGTAAAAAATCCCGATGTTCTATTGTTGGATGAACCGTTGTCCAATCTGGATGCAAGACTTCGTCTTCAAACCAGAGAAGAAATCAAACGGATTCAAAGAGAAACGGGAATCACAACAATTTTCGTAACTCATGACCAAGAAGAAGCGATGAGTATTTCCGATGAAATCATTGTTATGAAAGACGGTGTTGCTCAACAAAAAGGTGCGCCACAAGATGTTTATAACAATCCGGTAAATCTTTTTGTTGCCAAATTCCTTGGTACTCCTCCAATCAATATTTTCAAAGGCTACATCAAAGATGGTGGGGTTTTTATTGGCGAAGACAGAATTTTAGATACCGAATTACCTAATCAAGAGGCAATCATAGGAATTCGGCCTGAAGGCTTTGAAGTAAATAAAGAAGGAACCGGCGATTTTACCTTTAAGATTAATTTGGTGGAATACATCGGACGCGACAAATCAGTTATTGCCGAAAACGAATATTGCGAATCGCCAAATTTCAGATTTATTGTGGATGCAGACATCAAGAATATTGTTGACGGAAGAACAATTAAAGCCAAAATCAAACCCCATAAATGTTTCATTTTCGATAAACTAACGGAAAAGAGACTGCAATAGTATGGAAGTTGGAAAAAAACAATATAAAGCCTGGTTGTATTTAGCTCCAACTTTAATCTTACTAATTATCTTTATTATCTATCCGCTACTCAACACATTTATCATTGCGTTTAAAGAAAACTACAACTATCTAAACATCGGATACGGTAAAGGGGCAGATCCAACCGAATATGAATTTAGTTCTTGGGGTCTAGCAAACTTCAAAGCAATATTTACAAGAGGCGATTTTATTCAATATCTGAAGACCACGATGATTATCGTATTTGTTTCCGTTCCGGTTTCGGTAATATTATCGTTGGTAATCGCCATTGGGTTAAACAGTATTAAATGGCTGCAAAAGTTTTATCAAACCGTCTTCTTTATGCCATATGTAACCAACACCATTGCTATCGGGATGGTATTCTCCGTAATGTTTGCAACACACGGTGGATTAGTCAACAACATCATTAAAGTCTTCGGTGGGCAACCACAAAACTGGTTAGGTGGCGACTTGATGGATTCAGCAGGCAATGCGCTTTATCCTTCTTATTGGAAGTCGATGTTAATTCTATTAACATACATTACATGGAACGCCTTACCATTTAAAATTCTCATTTTGTTAAGCGGGCTTCAAAGCATTGATAAACAGTATTATCAAGCAGCCCAAATCGATGGCGCAACCAAAATGCGCATCGCGTTTAGAATCACTGTCCCTCTCCTCTCCCCTCAAATTGCGTACCTTACAATAACTTCGTTTATCGGGGCATTTAAAGAATATTCATCGGTTGTTGCTATCTTCGGCAATCAGGCTGGTCCAAAAGGCTATCGCAGGCAAATGGCTACCGTCGTTTGGTATGTATATGACCGGATGAAAACCAGCGATATGACGAAGGGAATGGGGTATGCAGCTGCAGCGGCAGTAGTACTATTTCTTATTATCATGTTCTTTACTCTCATCAATGCATGGGTCAGTAAAAAACGTGTTCATTACTAGGGAGTGTGACTTATGGTTCTATTAAAATATTTAATTAGTGTTTTAGTTATTGTTTTAGTTCCGCTCGCTGTTTTCCGGAAAAAAGTATTAAGCAACCGCGAAATCGTCGTTAAACGTTACAGCACCAATCTTGATACCACAAATACCATGATTGGGGATTCTATTTCGGAGGTCATTAGACGGGAAAAAACGCTAAAAATTATCAAATACGTCTTGACATACTCTTTCTTGACGCTTGTGGCAATTTTTATCATTGCTCCGTTTTATTGGATGATTATCACATCGCTTAAGTCAACGGAAGAAGTCAATCTTCCCGATCCAACTTATTTTCCACGAAAAATCATTTGGTCGAATTATCGTGTCTCCATGACAATGACGGGCACATATTTCGGTCGTTATATGATTAACACCATCATCGTCGGCGTATTTTCAACAATTGGTACATTAATCACAACAGTTTTATCCGCATTCGCATTTGCAAGATTGCACTTTAAAGGTCGCGATATTCTCTTTACCATCTTCCTCGCAACTATGATGATTCCGGGAGAAATGATGGTTATTACCAACTATATTACCGTTTCAAGACTGGGATGGATTAATACATACCAAGCTATGATTGTTCCTTTCTGGGTATCAGTGTTCTATATTTATCTGCTCAGACAAAACTTTAAGCAAATACCTAATGAGTTGTATTATGCAGCAAAAGTTGACGGCACAGGCGATTTCCAATACTTATTGAAAATCATGGTGCCAATCGCAATGCCAACATTGATTACCATCACAATTCTCAAATTGATGGGCGCATGGAACTCATATGTATGGCCTAACCTTGTTACTGAAGGAAAAATGCGTCTGATCACAAACGGTTTAAGAACTGCCTTTACCGATGACCAAGGCCGTTCACCTTATAATTTACAGATGGCTGCCACCACAGTCGTCACAGCTCCGCTTCTGTTAATCTTCATTTTCTTGAGAAAGTACATCATGCGTGGTGTATCAAGAAGCGGTATTAAAGGCTAAAACTAAAATGAAAGTTTTAGTAAAAATAAAAAAAGCAAAAAGAAGGAGAAGAAAAAATGAGAAAATTTCTTAGTTTACTTGCGATGCTTATTATTGCGATAGCAGTTGTGGGTTGTACCCCAAGAGGAAGAAGAACAGAACACGAAATCGAAGATTTGGGTCCTGATTATCAAACTGAGATTTCGGCTACTGTAACATTCTGGCATGCAATGGGACAAGCCAACCAAGGTGTTATTGCGGAAATCATTACTGAGTTCAATAAAGAATATCCAAATATTACTGTTGTTCAACAATCACAAGGCGGCTACACCGATCTTCGCGATAAGATTTTAACAACCTTGTCAAGCGGAAACAATCCAACGATTGCGCAAACTTATCCAGACCATGTCGCTGCTTATCTTCAAGGTAAAGCTGTACGTGAACTTGATTCCTATATCAATCATGCTCGTTATGGCATGACTCAAGAAGAAATCGACGACTTTATTACTGCTTATTACGAAGAAGGTAAAATCTACGATACTAAAGGAACGCTTTACAGCTTACCGTTCAATAAATCAACCGAAGTTATGTTCTATAACAAAACATGGTTCTATAACGAAAAAGTTGATGGCGTAAGTCTATATGAAAAATACAACTTAGGTACTGTCGAAGTAGTTGACGAAAAACCGGTATTCACAGACAATCCAAATGCTTACCTATCTTGGGAAGACATTATCGAAATCTGCGAGGTTTACATCAACAGCGAAGCTTACCAAGCATTATCCTCTGATGACAAATTAAAACATGCCGGATTCGCAGCTGACTCCGAAGCTAACCTATTCATCACATTAACACAACAATTCGGCGGCGAATACACATCGCTAGAAGAACCAAGATTCAGATTCGACAATCCTCAATCGAAATCTGCTATACAATGGTTCTTCGATAACAAAGAAGCAGGCTTATTCGGTACATCGACTAAATTCGGTACTGACTATAGCTCAGACGCTTTCAAAGCCGGTCAAATCCAGATGACAATCGGTTCATCTGCTGGTGCTAACTATAACTACCCAGGTGATCCGGACAGCACATTCCACGTAGGAATTGTTCCTTACCCACAATTCGAAGATGTAACTAAATACGGTGGAGTTCAACCTGATAAAGGCCAAGTTATCCAACAAGGTACCAACGTTACACTATTCAAATGTACAGATCCAATGGAAGAATTGGCTGGTTGGTTATTCATCCGTTTCTTAACAAGTTACAAAGCTGCAATGATTTGGGCAACCAAGACTGGTTACTTCCCAATCCGTCAAAGCGTTAGATCATCTCAAGAATACGAAGACTTCTTAGATGGTAAAAAACTAATCCTTGATGCCAACACTGGCGAATGGACAACTATTTACGAACCATCATTCATTGCCAAGACAATGAAAGTTGGTTGGGAACAAAGAAATATATTCTACACATCCCCTGCTTTCCCTGGTTCCAGTGACTGCCGTGACGTAGTTGAAGCATTGGTTCAAGCGGTTCTATATGGCGGCGTCAGCATCGAACAAGCTTACGAAGATGCGCTTGACGAACTAGAATAATGAAGTCTAGATAGAAGGATTTTAATGAAAACAAGAAAGTTATTATCCCTTTTACTGTTCCTTGTTCTAGGGATATTGCTTGTGGGTTGCGTAAAGGATGAACCAACCCCCGGCGATAAAGACAAGATATATACCGATGACGAAATTCCGACTCCACTAACCGATGAGTTTAAATTTACCAAGGATTACGAAGGCAAAGACTTCATTGAAGACGGAATCGGACAGGTAACATTTGTTTCCCACGTTGACGGTGACACGACAATCTTTAGAACATTAAAAGGACAGGTTATTACAGTACGTTATCTCGGTATAGATACACCGGAATCAACATACAAAGTTGAACCATGGGGATTTGCAGCCGCAAAATTCGTCAAGAAAGTTATGGAAAACGCTAGGGACAACGATATTCCGATTGTTCTTCAAGCTGACGAAGTTAATTCCCAACGCGTCGATTCAACTGGTAAACGCTATTTGGCATGGGTTTGGGTTGGTGGCCGTTTAATCAATTTGGAATTGGTTGAACAATGCTATACCGCAACCAAAGCCGCTGGCACAATGTATGCGTCAAAAATGATTGAAGCAAGCGTTGCAGCTGAAGCGTTTGGAACCAGAATTTGGAACCGCACATTAAAAGACCCAGAATATGACTACAGTGTTGTCGGACAATCCATGTCATTACAAGAAATCAACGAACAATACAACACGGTTTATTCTGTTGCCAATGAATTGGACAAAGGCAAAAGGGTTAGAATTCAAGGAATCGTAACTCGTAAGTTGGGTGGCGGAAACGCTTATATCCAACAACAAGTTGACGGACATTGGCATATCGGTTTAACCAACACGGAAGTTGTTGCAACCGACGGTTCATCGTTCCCATATATTGGCGAAAACGGCAATTGGTTTGTTGAAGAAACCGATTTAGGCATCCAAGCCCAAATCGGCGAAATTGGCCAAAACGCTTATGAAGTATATGTAGATTCGCTTCCGGACGGCGAAACACCGCTTAACCAATATGTTTGGGCAAGAAGAATTACCGTTGCTGAACCAGACGAAAACAACTTGATTCCTTACATTGTAAGAGAAAATAAGTGGTATGGTTTATATCTATATGGTGGTTATCAAGATGTTACAAACTTCCAAGTCGGCAGAGAAATCTATACGACAGGTACTATCGGCTATTTCGGCGGTGCCGTTCAAGTAACAAGCATCAACGATGCAACCGTGCAAATCTATTCATTGAACAATGAAATTGAACCTTTAGAAATTACTGCAGACGATTTTAATCCTAACAATCGCCATATGCTTGGTCTTTTGGTGAAAATGGAAAACTTGTTGATTGTTGACGGATACAATACGAAAAAGAACAATCCGAGCAATTTAGGATTCACAATTGAAGCGAAAGTAAATGGCAAAGATATTAATATCCGAATTCCTAACGAAACATATATCTACGACGATAAAGGTAACCGTGTTTCCGATTGGGAATATTTCGAAGGTAAAACACTTGATGTTGTAGGCATTATGAGTATTTTTGATGGCAAATTGCAAATTTTAGTGGCAAACCAAAATGATCTCACTTATTGATGTGGGTAAAATAAAAATAGGAGGAAAAAAAACATGACTATTACCAAATATGGTAAAAGATTCTTGAGCCTATTGGTGGCTTTAGTGTT
>DUPC01000030.1 GCA_012838545.1 Acholeplasmataceae bacterium | reverse complement strand
ATTACATTAACCATCCTTTTTCACCTCACAATTAATTTAACCATGAGGTAATTTTATCATAAAGGGGGGTCAATTTCAAATTACTGAAATAGCTGAAAAGGGGTCAATTTCATTTTATCATATACACGAGTTTACCCCTAATTATTGTTTTTGATGGTTTACGAGTATTTTTGGATCAATAATTATTATCAATATGAATAATTTCATTATTATATAAAATAGATAATTAGAGTTGTTATTTCATAAACTATAGATGATCAAACTGTAGAAAAATAAATGTCATTATAATACATCAACTTGAGTCTGAAGGTAAATATGATGAGATAATAAAAATGATAAGGGATGCCCTAAGAATATATCCTAATAATTATAGTTTGTTGTCAGAACTTGCTTTAGCATTAACGATAAAAAATAACAGTATTTCGGAGTTTAATGAAGCAATAACATTATCAGAAGAAGTACTGGATAAAAGCACAAATGAAAAAGTAAGAAGTACAACAAAAGCAAATTTATGTCAATTATATTTAAGAGTAAATGAATATGAAAAAGGTTCTAACTTAATTAAATCGCTACCACATATCTGGGAATGTCGTGAAATGCTTGTTCCCGAACTTTACAGAGGAAATGATTATTCATTAGAAATTAAAAAATCAATTTCAATAATTTTTAATATGATTGCTAATAAAATTAAAATAATTGAAGATGGGCAATTAACTTTAATTGATGAAATATTTGTACTTGGTAGTAATAATAAGTTAAATGATGAAACAATAAAAAATGTAGAAGGTTTTGGGCAATCGAATGTTTGGTATCCCAAAAAGTACAATTGTGGGGAATATATTGAAAATGTCATCGACTATTTAAATGACGTAAAAAATTTGCTTAGATAAATATTTGATTAATGCTTTACTTTGATACATTGGCTAAGTCCGGTATCAAAGTTTTTTCTTTTGGGTAAATAAAAAAACTTTAAAATTTTAAAAACAACGAAAAAACCCTTGCGCTTGGTTTAAATTTGACATAATTTATATCAAATAAATTCTGATAGATAAGAAAGGAGGATGTTATTATTAGTTTGGAATTAATTAGTATTCCATCAATTGCTACAATCGTTTACTGGGTAATCAATTTGCTTAAATATACCTTTAACAATAGTGAAAAATTTAAAAGGTTTATTCCCTTAATCGCAACTTTGCTGGGGATAGTGTTTGGAGTTGTTTGTTTCTTTTCATTACCGGAAATAATACCGGCAGATAACGTTTTTTTGGCAATTGTAATTGGTGGGGCAAGCGGCCTCTCCGCAACCGGTTCTCATCAATTATTAAAGCAACTCGAGAACAAAAAACGGTAATTATTGAAGGTTTATTGTAACTACTGGCTTGACTTTTAAAAAGCGATTTAAAAATATGCAGAAACTTCATGGGTTATCCTTTAGATTTTTATTTGGGGTTGGAAAAATAATCAAGTCAATTTTTTTTCTAAAAAAAGGGTTTGTTGGAAAAACATCTTGCCAAATATTTCGAATTCGAAGCATTATTTGCCTATTGTGGGCTAAAATATGTTAAAATAGAAGTGTAAAATAAAAGTAAAAAATAAAGGAGAAATAATGAAAAATTTACTAGGTATACATCATGTTACTGCAATCACAAGCAGTGCTGAAAAAATATACGACTTCTATACAAATGTCCTGGGGATGCGTTTGGTTAAGAAAACGATAAACCAAGATGATATTCATACATACCATTTGTTTTTTGCAGATGATGAAGGAAATCCCGGGACTGATATAACCTTCTTTGATTTTTCGGGAATCTCCCAAAAGATTGAAGGAGTCAATGAAATTTCCAGAACTGGTTTCCGAGTTACAAGTGATGAAGCTTTGGAATATTGGTTAAAACGCTTTAAGAAATATCAGGTTGTTCATGAAGAAGTAACCGAAATGTTGGGAAAGAAAGTACTATACTTTGAAGATTTTGATGAGCAAAAATATGCATTGTTTTCCGATGAAACCAATGTTGGTGTAGAAAGCGGCAAAGCTTGGAAAAAAGGACCGGTTCCCAATGAATATGCAATTACCGGTCTTGGACCTATTTTCCTAAGAATCAATAATTTAACAGCCATGCATAAGGCATTGGTTGATGGTTTGGAAATGCGAAAAAGCCAAGTTGAAGGAAATCTTCACTTATATGAAATGGGTGAAGGTGGAAATGGTGCAAGTGTCATTTTGGAAGTAGTTGAAGGTACCAACCGCGGTGTTCAAGGGTATGGGGCTGTTCACCACGTAGCATTTAGAGTTAAAGATGAACAAGCTTTGAGTTATTGGATCAAACGTATCGGAATGCTAGGCCTATCAAATTCCGGTCATGTTGATAGATTTTATTTCAAATCATTATATACGCGCATGTATCCGGGTATTTTATTTGAATTTGCTACAGACGGTCCGGGCTTTATCGATGATGAGAAAGATTATGAAATCTTAGGCGAAACCCTTGCTTTGCCACCTAAATTTAGACATCAGCGGGAATATATCGAAAAACTCGTTCGCCCAATTGATACCGTTAGAAGCAATAAAGTATTTGAAAAAGAATATCTATAAGGTGATAAAAATTGAAAAGAAATTTGAAAGCTTTAACCATATTGGTTAGAGCATCCAAAAGTGTTGAAAAGGTTCTAAGACAAGATATCGCGCGTTACAACCTAAATCCATCGGAATTTGGAGTTTTGGAATATTTATATCACAAAGGTAATCAACCAATGGCCAATTTATGTCAAAGGTTATTGATGGCTAATAGTAGTATCACCTATGTCGTAGATAATTTAGTTCAAGCGGGTTTCGTGGAGAAGGTGGAAAACGAATCCGATAAAAGGAGTAATTTTGTAAAGTTGACACAAAAAGGAGAAAATTACCTAGAATCAATCTTCCCAAGACATGAAGAAAAGATTGATGAAATCTTTTCCCTGTTAACCGAAGAAGAAGTAGCTGCTTTGACCGAAGCCTTAAAGAAAATCGGGATTTATTCGGAAAAGATAGTCGCCAAAAAGTAAAGGAAGAAAAAAATAAAAGAGGATAATTAAATGATACATTTATATCATAAAGGAACAAATGAAAATACTTTATTATTACTCCATGGAACGGGCGGAGATGAAAACGATTTGCGGGAAATCGGAAGAATAATAGATAACGAGGCTAATATATTAAGTGTCAGGGGAAGCATTCAAGAAGGCGGGATGAACAGATTTTTTAAGCGCCTAAGTCCTGGTGTCTTTGATTTGGAAGATTTAGAAGTTAGAACTAAGGGACTTGCCAACTTTATCAATGAGGCAAGCCAAAAATATGGCTTTGATCGAAAAAAAGTAATAGCGATAGGATACTCCAATGGTGCTAATATTGTTGCAAGTATGCTATTTTCCCATAAAAATGCCCTTTCCGGGGCAATCCTGCTTAGACCAATGGTGCCAAGAAGAGATATGGAATTAGTAAATAATGATGACACAAGGGTGTTTATTGCAGGGGGGAAATATGATAGTATTTGTCCGCCTAAAGAGGCTAAGGAGCTAGCAGCTTACTTGGAATCGAAAAATAAAGAAGTGAAATTGGAGTGGATAAATGCGGATCATCGATTAACCTATGAGGAATTACTAATTATAAAAGAATGGTATCTGCAAAGGTTTATGTAATAACCCCAATGTTTAAAGCAATGTTTAAAGGCGGTAATGTTATGTTTCCCAAGGAAATTGAAAGAATTATTAGCGGACTACAATATACTAAGGATAAAGTGGGTTGCAGCGGAGATGAAGTTTACCTTTTTGAAAATAAGTTTGTCTTAAAAGTAAGCACCGACTCTCTTCGCCTCCAAAGAGAAAAGGAAAGAAACGATTGGATTTCTCAGTATATTCCGGGGCCGAAAAGTATTTGCTATTTAAATGAAAACAATAAACATTATTATTTTCGAACTTTTCTTGTCGGTGAAAGTTTAATTTCGCCAAGACTTTTGGGCAATCCACAGGAATTAACGGATATTTTAGTAGATGTTGTAAAAAAGTTAAGAAGTTTAGACGACAAAGCTTGTCCGTTTGCTTCTTCGGATAATTTTGGCACCGATTTTGTTCATGGCGATTTGTGTCTTCCTAATATATACATAAATGCAAACAATGAATTTGTTGGTTTTATTGATTTGGATAATTCCGGATTAGGCGACAAATGGTATGATTATGCTTGGTTGTTATGGAGTATGGAATATAACCTAAAAACAGCAAGATTTAATGAAGTATTGTTAGACAAATTGGGAATAAGCTTTAATAAAGAAAAATATGAAAAATACCTTCCTTTGGAAAATAGAAAGCAACTGAAAAGCAATGAGTAATTAATCGCTTATATTTAGAATTGGAAAGAACAAATGACGGATAAAGCGGTCGGTAGATTATTGATAGAGTCAAGACTGCAAATGCTGCTCTTTTGTTGAGCAATTTAACAGCTTTTTGAAAAAAATAATCATAATATTTTTAAATAATAGAGGGCTTTATGGATGAAAGATTAAGAGGGAAAGGTGACTTTTCCATTGAAGAAATTATGTCCTTTTCATCGCGAAAAGATGATTGGATTGAATTAGACATGCAATTAAGTGAAGACTATTTATTGGAGCGAGTCATTATTTAAAATTCATCTACCCAAGGATGGGGAATAAACTATCGGGTCGGCAAAAATGCTTTATGGTATATCCATCCCGAAAGGAATGCCTTGTTTATTGCTTTTCAAATCGCAGAAGCAAAAATTCCACAAATCAAATCTCAATTAAGCGAATATGCTTTGCATGTTTGGGATAATCGGTATCTTTGTAGAAAAGGTGGATGGATGTGGTATCGCTTAACTGATACCTGGCAAATTAATGACATTAGATTACTGTTAAATGCTAAGATTAAACCCAAAAAGCAATAAAATCTATTTAGTGAATTTGTTTTGATCAGTCAATTTCCCGGGGTCAAATTATTGGCTTAGTACAATAGAATATATTATAATGAAAAAAATTATATTGTGATTGGTTATTTTATTTAAGGAGTATGCTATGTATATTTTAACGCTAAAAAAGGGCGAGGAAAAACGGAATTTTGCGGGGCACCCCTGGGTTTATGCCAACGAAGTTGGGAAAATCGAAGGTTACGATAAGCAAGGAAGTATCGCCAAAGTACAAAGCTATGAGGGAAAGCTTATCGGTTATGGCTACATCAATCACTTATCAAAGATAATTGTTCGCTTGCTTTCGCGGGACGAAACACCAATTGACCAGGTGTTTTTTTACAACCGCATAAAACAAGCCAACGATTTTCGAAAAAGCTTAGGTTATAAAAACAACTATCGGGTGGTTTTTGGCGAATCAGACTTGTTGCCGGGTTTAATTGTCGATAAATACAGTGATTATCTTTCGGTTCAGTTCCTCACTTTGGGGATGGAAGTACGCAAAGAAATGCTTGTGGAAATATTGGTTGACCTATTTAAACCAAAGGGAATCTATGAACGCAGCGATGTTTCCGTTCGAAAGAAAGAAGGGTTAAAAGAAGTAAAAGGCCTTCTTTACGGCGCGGTTCCTCCCAAAGTAATTGTCGAGGAAAACGGCCTCAAAATCGAAGTTGATATAATAAATGGCCAAAAAACCGGATATTTTTTGGATCAAAAAGAAAACCGGGATAACTTAAAGCACTACGTAAAAGGTAAGGCTGTGCTTGATTGCTTCTGCAATGTCGGAGGGTTTTCCCTATGCGCCAGCAAATACGGTGCAAGGGAAATAACTGCCTTAGACATCAGTTTAGAAGCTATCGAACAAGTGAAGCGAAATGCCATCATTAACGGTTATGCCAATATCAATGCTGTCCAAACGGATGTTTTTGAAGAAATGCGCAAATATAAAAAGGAACAAAGAAAGTTTGATGTGATTATTTTGGATCCCCCCGCTTTTACCAAATCTAAAGATACCGTTAAGGCGGGCTATCACGGTTATCGCGATATCAACATGCTGGCGTTAAAACAAATCAATAAAGGTGGGTATTTGATTACTTGCAGTTGCTCGCAGCACCTCTCTTTAAACCTTTTTCTGGAAATGATTAAGGAAAGCGTTGCAACCACAGGAGTAAACGTTAAGCTTGTTGAACTTAGGACCCAAGGCAAGGATCATGCAACGCTCATCGGAACAGATGAAGCGATGTATCTGAAAGTTGCGGTTCTTCATATTATTTGACAAAAAAAACAAAAAGGGTTAAAAAAAAAGGAAGGTAAAAGAAATGAATATTGAGATAAAAAGGCTCTCTCCGGAATTAGCTGATGATTATGTACAGTTTTTTGACGCAACACCTCATGATGACTTAATCGATGAACATAAGTGCTATTGTGTTTGTTGGTGCAATGAGGAGTATAAAGACCAAGATTTTTCCACTGCCGAAAAAAGAAGACAATTCGCTTATGAGTATGTAAGGAAGAATATCATTCAGGGGTATCTGGCCTATTATGAAGGAAAAGTTGTCGGTTGGTGCAATGCCAACACAAAAGCAAATTGCATCAAATGCGTGGCTTGGCGTTATCTTGTCGATTTCGTTCCTGTTGATGAAAAAAAAGTAAAATCAATCTTTTGCTTTACCATCGCTCCGGAAATGAAAAGGAAAGGCATAGCTTCTAAACTGTTGGAACGAGTCATTAAAGATGCCAAAGAAGAAGGCTTTGAAGTTGTCGAAGCATATCCTTACAAAGATAATGGTTACCTATCTTCCGATTTCGGCGGATATAGGGAGATGTATAATAAAGGTGGGTTTGAATTGTTTATTGATTCCGAAAAAGGACTGGTAATGAGAAAATACTTATAATTATTTTAAATAGTATTAGCAAAAGAAAAAGGGGTGGCTAATAATGCCACGCCCTTTTCTAATGATTTGAAAGTTTTTTGGCGATGAGGTTTGCAGCTTTTTTGAGACAAAACCTAGATAAAAAGTTCATGAATTTGGCGTCTTGTCCAATCGGAACTCGATATTTGTTCTTTTCGGTTGCCCTAATTATTAGTTCAGCGGCTTTTTGTGGTGTTAACATTTTATACTTTTGCCCGGGCTCTTTTTGTATTTTAGGCAAATCAACACCGGAGTTTTTGACAATATCGGTCGCAACCCCTCCCGGAAGAACAAGTGTTACCCCAACCGGGGTATTTTTTAGTTCCGAATGCAAACCAAGAGTTAATTGTTCCACTGCGGCTTTTGATGCGCCGTAGACAGATTGGCCGGGCACCGGAACATAAGCGCCCATGCTGGAAACATTGGTTAGGTGGGCGACCGGACGCGAAAGCAACAAAGGGAGAAAAGTTTTTACCATATGAAGCGTACCATAAAAGTTGACATTTATTACTTGGTGGATTTTTCGATAATCGATTTCATTTACAGAGATAAATGGTTGAACTATTCCTGCAACATTAATCAGTCCATCGATTGTCAAGTGAACTTGAAGTATTTTTTCTTTCAATTCTTCGATTTGTTTTAAATCAGTGAGATCAGCTTGATGGATTGATATGTTTGGAAAATTATCTTTGGCAAGTTCCAATGTGGTTTTTAAACCTGCTTGGTCAATATCAACCGCTGCTACTCTCCCACCTTTGGCAAGGATTTGCATGGCGACTTCGCGACCGATACCATTTCCTGCACCAGTTACAACAAATACTTTGTCTTTAATTTGCATAAATATCCTCCTTATTTGCCTTAATTATACCATTGTTTATAAGAAAAACAAGAGTATTATTAAATTTTATTTGATTAATATCAAAAAAACGATGTTTTGTGAGTATAAAAATGTCAAAAACCCTAATTTTTATATCTGTAGTATGGTATAATGATGGGTATAATTTGTATTTTTGCGATTACTGGGTACGAAAAAAAATTGAAGGTTATAGGTATGCAATTGGACAAACCCCAAAGAGAATAATCGCTTAGGGGTTATAAAGTTTTTTATTTCATTTTTTCCAATAATTAGCTATAATTTATGAAAGGAGTTTTATCATGGGAATAAGTGTTTTTAATTATGGTGCGAATGCAGTTTGTTTTGAGAAAAAGGGACGCAAATTCGGGATGATCTGTTCCTGGGCAACTCAAGTTGATTATGATAAAATCGTTATGCTTTTGGGTTCGCAAAGCGCAACAGGGAAAAACCTTGCAAAAGGGGATATTATCGGTGTCAGTGTATTAAGCGTGAACCAAGAAGACGTCAAAAATACTCTTGGCGAAAACCATTCTGATTTTGTCGATAAATTTGCCAATTTGGATTATTCCACTATTTCCAATGCAATACTAATCCCTAACGCAAGCGTCAACATGGTTGTTGAAGTAATTGATGTTCTTCATTTGGAAGGAATCGAGGAAGACCATTTAGTATATGGTTTGATTAAATCCTATACCAAGAATGATATTCCAATGATGACGATTAAAGGATAGTTTATTTTTAGGAAAAATTCATAAAAAAACCTTCAAAATACACCATTAGTTGAATTCAACTAATGGTTGTTTGTTTTTTTAATTATTTGTGATATACTATTAACAAATGGAGGTTTTTTATATGATGTTTGATTTTGAAGGCTTCGGCCAAAGGCTTGCCAATTTGCGCAAATCTAAAAACATGACCCAAGGAGAGTTTGCAGATAGGTTGGGGGTAACCGCGCAAGCGGTATCCAAGTGGGAAAATGATCTGAGTTATCCCGATATCACTTTAATTCCCACCATTGCCACCATCTTCGATGTTGAGGTCAATGATTTGTTTGGGTACAAGAAAAAACCAGTTAAGGAAAATTTAAAGTTTCCCAAGTTTTTTGAAGATTTGGTCCTTGTTCATTCTTTCCAAAATGTCGGTTGTTATTCTTCCAAAGAAGTGGCTGCCATTGATGGTTCTGGAGTAAAGTTTAAAGATGGAAGCAGTGCGGAACTTTCTAATCGGATGGTTGTTAACACGGGTAAAGGCGAGATTAAGTTGTTATGGTTGGATGAGATTAATCCAAATGTCGATTTAAGTTTGACTTCCAAAAACTACGAATTTGATTATGTTGAGAATTTTGATATAGAAGTCTTAAACAACACATGCGAGATACTTCCTTCAGGCGATCAAAATTGCCGCATTTTGGCGCGGGGGGATGCTCGTTTTATCGGTATGCTTGAGGTATACACCGATAAAAACAAGCTCAATATTCGGTTCAAAGACAAAGAAGGTTATAACTATTTTTCCAAACAACAAAATCACATTAAAGTTGAATTGCCTTGTGAAATTGTTAAAAACTGCAACGTCCGGGTTAATGGCAGCGGAGAATTAGTTTCCGAAATCGGTAAAGTGGAAATGGGAAAAATTGCTGTTAATGGTTCGGGAACCGTTAAGATGCAAGACTTTGATTCGTGCAGCGTGGCGATAAACGGATCAGGATGCATGGATGCCTTAAATGCCAAACGGGCAGAATTAGTCATCAACGGATCAGGAAGCTTAACTTGGCATAGCGTTGAAGAACTCACTGCTACCGTTAACGGTTCCGGTGATATGGAGATTGACAATATAACTCTCTCCAATATCAACGTAAACGGCTCGGGAGATCTCGATATTGCTAAAATCAATGATAACGGCGAGATGACCGTACGAATCTCAGGAAGCGGCGACATCACCATAAAAGAAGGGTATTGCAAAAAGTTGGACTTCACGATTAGCGGAAGCGGAAATATTGATGCAAAAGGCGTAACAACCCACAAAGCATCAATTGTTCTTAAAGCTAACGGCGAAGTTACCATTGGTAGAGTTATTGATAGTTCAGTAGAGCAAATCATGAAGAAAGGCGTTATTCATATTTTAAAACGCGGAAAAAGCGAATAATAGAATTGGCTTTTTGAAAAAAACTAAAGATTTTCCTATACTATTTTAAAATTTTAAAAAACCCCTTAAAGACGAATAAAGCCGTTCTTTTAATTTTCCTTTCAGCGCAATTAATTAAGGCACTTCCCGTTATGAAAACCAAATTTTTTAAAAAAGGAAAACAATAAAAATATTCCACGCTTGGGGGTTGATTTGATTTCTAATAAACAAGGTTAACAGGTAAATGGTTGGTTGTGTTAAAAGATGGTTTAGCTTTATTATGCATATTGCTTGATAGATCATCAAATTATGTTAAAATTATAGGGAAATTGAATTGTGACTTCAATTAAATTTATCAATGCGAGAGGCCAAAGAAATGATCCAATCACTTGTTTTGTTTATGGAAAGGTTAAAGTCAATATTAAGGGAAAACCTTCGTAGTATCTATCTATTTGGTTCAACAACTTTGACCGATTTTCAATTAGGTTGGAGCGATATTGATGTTTTAATTTTTACTTATCAACCTCCAACCGATAGCGAAG
This sequence comes from Acholeplasmataceae bacterium, assembly GCA_012838545.1. Lineage (GTDB taxonomy): Bacteria > Bacillota_I > Bacilli_A > ML615J-28 > CAG-313 > UBA1427. The sequence continues at coordinate 3,479 of DUPC01000030.1, read as the reverse complement.
CAAGTGCGCTTGTAACAATCAGGCAAAGATTGCTTGAAGAATATCCGAATAATCAATATTTTGGCAGTTTAGAAGGTGCTGTTGTCTATTTTTGATGAATTTATGAACCAAGAGTACACAAAAGCAGTGTATTGGGGCTCAAACAGCCAAAGAATAATTGACCGATTTTTCCTTGATGCCTTTTCGCTTTATCAACTGATTAAATAGGGAAAATTGCTTTTTGGCGTTGAGAAAAGAAACGAACTAAATTTTCCCTAGAGTAAAGAGTTGGTTGAAGCAGTTAAAAAGCACTTGAATACTATCAGAATGTTTGCGCTTGCGACAGATGAGAACGTGTATTCATGTGGGTAGTTGTTGGATATTGCCCGTTGTATCTATACTCTCAGGTTTAACGATATTATCAGTAAAACCAAACCCGGGGAATGGGCATTAAAGGAAAAACTATGTCCGGATGCTGAAGCTTTAATTAGAACTTTAAGGATACGTAAGAATCCCTAAGAATATAAAGATGATGTTGAAACCAAAGATGATTGAAAACCTTGGGACCAGTGGTGCAGAGGTTTGCAGAGGTATTGGAAAACGAATTGAGTAATTAAGTTTTCTTTATAATTACTTGCTTATGTGAGGTTTGTTATGCTCGATATGAAAAACTTTACTTTAACCAAACATGATGATGAACTATTTGCCATTATTAAACCGGTTAAACAGTATTCGACGGAACATAAGATATTGGCAAAGTGGGGGATTGACTGTTTGAATCGCTTTCTTTCAATCTTTGAAGCCAAGTATCCAAGTGAAAGCAGCATTATTCATACCGCCATTGAAACTTTGCAAAAATGGATGAATGGCGAAATGAAAATGTGGGATGCTCGGAAATATACTTATACTGTATTGGCATTGGCCCGAGAAATCGAAAAGAACGACAAAACTTTTGCCCAAATTGTAAGAGCAACCTCCCATTGTTTGGCAACTTGTCATGTTCCCACTCATTTCGAAGGGGTTGCCATGTATACCGTCTCTTTTTTAAAACATTTTTACAAAAACAAGGAAAATGTTTTTGCTATTATGGAAGAAGAACGGAAGTGGCAAATAGAGCATTTGAAATTATTAATGAAAGGAGTCTCCAAATGATTATTGCCATTGGTGGTGGAGAATTAACTACTGGTCAAACGTTAAAAATCGATAAGTTTATTGTTTCAGCAGCTAAAAAACCCCAACCCAAACTACTTTTTATCCCTACCGCAAGTCACGATGCCCCCGGTTACATCGAAATCGTTAAAAAGACTTTTGAAACCCTTTGTTGTACGTTTGCTGCCTTATGTTTGGTGACAAAAGAATACCAGGAAGGGGAAATTGCGAACATGATTAGGGATGCCGATATCATTTATGTCGGCGGAGGAAATACATTATTTATGATGGAAACTTGGAAAAAGTTTCAAGTTGATAAATATTTAAGGGAAGCTTATCAAAAAGGCACCGTTTTGTCGGGATTATCGGCTGGAGCCATTTGTTGGTTTTCCAGCGGGCATAGCGATAGCGAATTTTTCACAGAAAATGAGAATCCCGAGTTTATCTTTGTGGACGGTTTAGGAATGATTCCTTATGTTGTATGTCCTCATTATGACGAGGAAGACCGAAAATCATTTGACCAAATGATTTTATCAAAAAAAGAACCAGGCATTGCCCTAGAAAGCTTAACTGCTTTGGTATATGATTGCAATGATTATAAAATAATCAGGTGCAATGAAACCAGTCAAGCTTATATCTTTACCAACGGGAACAAAGAACAACTTAAGGCAATTGATTTATAGAACACAAAAAAGAAATAATAAGTTAAATAAATTTTAGAAAAAAGAAAAAATTCCGAATAAAAACCGAACAAGAGGAAATAATCCAACCCAACCTTTTTGTGGTATATCAGATTGGAACATAGATATTTTTAAAGAAAGGTTTGAAACATTAATCAAAAATCCAAGGAGGTATTATGAAGTCTTATCGTAAAGTCTTTATTTTTCATACCAACACGCGCAGAGCCTTTATCAATATTACCCAGCAAGTCGAAGCCTGCTTAAAGGAAAGCGGGATAAAAGAAGGTTTGTTGCTATGCAATTCCATGCATATAACATCAAGCGTTTTTATCAATGACGATGAAACGGGTTTACATAAGGATTTTGAAACCTTTTTGGAAAAGTTAGCCCCAGAAAAACCGTATGATCAATACTATCACAATGGATATGAGGATAATGCAGATGCGCATTTAAAACGAACCATTATGGGTAGAGAAGTGGTTGTTGCTATAACTAACGGCAGGCTTGATTTTGGACCGTGGGAACAAATATTTTATGGCGAATTTGATGGCAAAAGAGATAAAAGGGTATTAGTAAAAATAATTGGTGAATAAGAAAATAAGGAAACCAAAAATTTTGATTGGGATAGGGAATTTCCTTTTGAACGAAATGAGTAGTAAATTAATACAAGAATTATCAAACAAACGTCTCTAAGCATTAACCTTAAGTGCTTATAGAGGTTTATACTGAAGAATTAATCGAAAAATTTACGAAGGAGTATAGTATATGCGTTTATTATTTCAGATTGACACGAAAGACTATAACCCAAATGGAACTGTTTGTTTCCGACCTTCGGTTCGTGCTATTATTATCGAAAACGGAAAAGTCGCTATGGTCCATAGTGAAAAGTATAACTATTACAAACTTCCCGGGGGCGGAATTGAACCCGGAGAAAGCAAAGAAGAAGCTTTGATGAGAGAAACATTGGAAGAAACCGGACTAAAAATAATCCCGGATTCGATTAAGGAATATGGTTATGTATTAAGGAAACAAAAAGGCAAAACGGAAGATGTTTTTATTCAGGAGAATTACTATTATTTTAGTCAGGTTGAAAAAAAGATTGAAAGTCAAAGCCTTGAGGGGTATGAAGCTTTGGAAAAATTTGTATTGGAGTTTGTGAATCCTGCTGAAGCGATTAAAACCAACCGCAATATTAACCATGGTCCCAAGAATCAAATAATGATTGAAAGGGATGCAAAACTCTTAGAGCTGTTAATGGAGGAGAAACTTATTTAAGAACCCGTTTTACAATTTTTTTCTTGTCGTTTCATTTGGCAAAAATAAGTTTTTCATGTATAATATTAAAGGGAAAAAGGAATAAAACCCTTTTTTAATGGGGGCATAGCTCAGCTGGGAGAGCGCTTGAATGGCATTCAAGAGGTCGGGAGTTCGAGCCTCCTTGTCTCCACCATTTTTAGCACTTTTAGCTTGACTCTTCAGCAATGATGAATCAAGCCTTTTTGTTTTCATGGTCATTGTTGAAGTTGCAATGAATGTATGTAAAAAATATTGATTTTTATTGTTAAATATAGTAATATATCAATAGTTGCGGCTGTGGCGGAACGGTAGACGCGCTATCTTCAGACGGTAGTGTTTATGACGTGTGAGTTCAAATCTCATCAGCCGCACCAT
>DUPC01000029.1 GCA_012838545.1 Acholeplasmataceae bacterium | reverse complement strand
TTTGTGTTTATAGCTTTTAGACTGTCGACAAAGCCGGCAGTTTTTTCATCCTGAATAATTATCCCCAAAATTGTATAATAAGTATAAAAATGTGTTGTGAAAAAGATTACGAAAAACAGTAACAAACGCATTGAAAAGGTTCAAATTATATGTATTGATAATTTTGTGTTAGCTAAAAATTTAGTAAGAAAATTTGAATAAGCAATTGATTTTACCTTTTTCTATGACTTGGTTAAAGACATGTATTCAAATGAAAAGGCAAACCAAGTATTAATCCGGTTGTTTTATTCAAAATTATATTTATTAAATACTTATTTGGAATCAGAATCATGAAACAAACCAGCGAGGAAATTAAAATCAATATGCATTATCGCTGGTTTTTGGGCTTGGCCCTAAAAAAAATTCCAAAACATTTAACTTTAAAAACTATGAACGTCAAATTTTTTATAAAGCTATAGTTTTCACAGCTTTTAAAAAAACAAAAAAACGCAGATTAAGAAACTATAAAGTTCATCTGCGTTTTCAATTACTGTATTTAGCGAAATTCTAAAACCCTTTTGTATAAATGGGTTTTTGGTTATTCAAAGAGGTAGGTGTAATTCAATTTTTAAAAAATTGAGAAAAGCACAAACAAACCGCTTAGTAAGCTTGCAACCAAACTTACAACAGTGATTTGCGTATTGATGCTTGGGCCAGCAGTATCTTTGAATGGGTCACCGACAGTGTCGCCGATAACTGCGGCTTTATGAGTGTCGCTGCCTTTTCCGCCATTGTGTCCAGCTTCAACGTACTTTTTACTGTTGTCCCAAAGACCGCCGCTGTTGCTCATGAATAGAGCCAACAATAATCCGCTGACGATATTACCGGCAAGGTATCCGCCAATGGCGTGGACACCTCCCACGAAACCAACAACCATTGTCGTGACAATGGCAAAGAATCCCGCTGGAATCAGTTCTTTTAATGAGCCTTCCGTTGCGATTTCAATACATTTATTATAATCAGGTTCCACACCTTCTTTTCCTTCTTTAAGGCCTGCGATTTCTTCAAATTGGCGATGGATTTCTTTAACCATTCTTTGGGCGTTGCGATCGACGCCAAGCATTAGAAGCGAGCTGAAGACAGCTGGAACGGCAGCACCAATAATCATTCCAAAGAAGACAATTGGATCCATGATATCAAAAGCCTTGATTAAGTCTTCTACTTTTCCGCCCAAATCAAGAATATGGGCATTGGCTTCCGAAACGAATGCGCCAAGCAAGGCGATAACTGTTAAACCGGCAGCACCAATTGCAAAGCCTTTGGTTACGGCTTTTACGGTATTACCCGCTGAGTCTAGGCTGTCAGTAATTTCGACGACATCTTCGCCAAGTTCACCCATTTCAGCAAGACCTCTTGCATTGTCGACAATTGGACCATATGCATCGTTACTGATAATCATTCCGACAATGGATAACATTCCGACTGCCGCCATAGAGATACCAAACATACCATATTCATTGGCAAGATTTGGATCAATTAAAGCGCCCAATTTATAAGCAACCAAAGCGGAAACAGCAATACCGATCATTGCCGGGAGAATGCTTAAGAAACCGTAACTTACACCAGAAAGAATAGTGAAAGCCGGTCCTGATTCACTGGCTTTTGCAACATTTCTGACCGGACGCTTTTCATCGTTGGTGAAGTAGTCGGTAACAATACCGATTATGACACCGACAAATAGACCGACCATTGCGGCACCATAGATGAGCCATTCAAATTTAAAGACAAGCGTTGCAAGAGCAGTAAGCACCGCATAAATAACGGTAGTAATATATGTACTCTTATTTAAAGCAGATGTTGGGCCGCTCTTTTTACTCATTCGGGCGAAACCTACGCCAATGATTGACGAAAGAAGTCCCAGCATTGCATAGCAGAATACCATGGGAACCAGTTTGGTATTGTTTGTTAAACTGGCTAAAGCAACCGCCATAACCAAAGCTGCCGACATTGATGCAACATTGGAATCAAATAGGTCAGCTCCCATTCCGGCTACGTCGCCTACGTTGTCGCCAACGTTATCAGCAATAACCGCTGGGTTTCTTGGGTCATCTTCGGGAATGCCAAGTTCGACTTTTCCGGTTAAGTCCGCGCTGATGTCAGCGGTTTTTGTGAAGATTCCACCGCCTGCTTTCGCAAACAAAGCAAGGCTTGATGCACCAAAGCTAAAGCCTAGGAGCATGGTTGAATCTTTGGTAATTAAATATACTAATGATACCCCAAGTAAACTTGCGCCGACAACAGCCATTCCCATTACCGCTCCCCCACGGAATCCTGTTAAAAAGCTTGGTTTTATGCCTTCTTTTGCGGCTTCGGCTGTTTTGACATTGGCAATTGTTGCAATATCAATACCGATTTTACCGGCGATTGCGCTAAAGATTGTACCGGCAATATAAGATACTGCCATTCCGACATTTGCAATCAAATCTTTCGCAAGGGCGTTTTGGAAATCCCATTTCCAAATCGGTTTAGGTAAGAAGATTAGAATTAGAACGGCGGCAACCCCCGCAAACCGAGCCAATACTTTATATTCTTTTTTAAGAAAAGTGTTTGCACCAGCTTTAATTAATTTTCCGACATAGGCAATTTTTGGATTGCTTGATGGTTGCTTTTTGACCCAAGTGTAGAGCCAATAGGCAAAAGCAAATGCGCCAACCGAAATGACTAAACTAGCAATTAAAAAATAGTACAATTCATCCATTGTTTCATCTCCATTCATCAGTTTACCATTATTTTACCACTAATATGGCAATTTATCAATTTATATTGCTTTTAAAAAGTTTGGGTTCTAATTTATAAATGTCCTTATTTATTCTTTTGCATCGTTTTGAACTTTCTTACTTTGCTTTTTAAAACCTCGATTACTTCATCTTTTCCGCTTAAAAAGGCGTTTTTGTTTACACATAAAGCCACCGTTGGTTGAATAAATAAGAAAAGGTAACCGTTGGTTTCAATTACTTTCGATAAGGTCGAATACTCAAAATCAGAAGCACCGTCTTGAGTATCGGATTTAGCGTAGACATGTACTTTTTCATTGAAAAATTGAAAATGCAATACCGCATTCTTATTTATCTTCACATTAGTTTCTACGGCTTTTTTCAAACTTCTTTTAATGATAAAATACATTAAAGGGAAGAAAATTAAGCCCATGGCAAGCATGGTGATGGCTAGAATAAGGTTTTCTTCTTTTCCGAAAAACAAAATAATCAATCCGCTTAATATTGTAAGAATCATTCCCCCAAAAAGAATACAAATAGCGGGTTTGCTGGTAACCTCATTTAATGCTACATAAGTATCAACAACATACTCGGTCCGATTTTCACCAACCATTTGACTGGTTTCTTGGTTTGTTAAAATAGATTCATCCATAATTATTCTCCTTTTTTCTTGATGTGTTTATTTTAACACGATTTGCAAAGAGATTCAACGTTTTAAGTAAAAAGGTCTTTTTACATTTTTTTTAATATTTTTTTGAGAAAAAAGGCAAGGGGTTTTCCTTGCCTATTTAATCAAACTTTTTTAAAAAATATTATTCCGTTTCTTTAGTTTCCTTTTTATCAATGATTTTACCGCCGAAGTAACCTGCTATAACCGATTTTAAATCCAGGCCAAGCGATTGTTGAATGCTTTGCGTAACTTGAGAAGTAATGGTGTTAATTTCTTCCGCAAGTTTTGCATTATTTCCTTCGCCGTACATAGTAATAGAACCAATCTTAGTGAAGGCATCGCCAATAGGTTCAGCGGCAGCACGAATCATGTTTGGAAGAACGTTACTGTTGAGGATTAATTCAAGGATAGCTGCTTCTTCCATCTTCTTCATTGCCAAAGCTTTTCTTTCGATTGCTTCGGCTTCAGCAGCACCAACTGCAAGTATTCCCGCAGCTTTTTGTTCCGCCATGATTCTTTCGGCTTCCGCTTTGGCTTTTAAGGCTTCCGCTTCTTGAAGAGCTTTGAATTTTTCGGCTTCAGCTCTTATCTTTTCAGCTTCGGCAGCTTGTTGAAGTTCGAATTTATTTGCTTCGGCAGCACGTTCGCGTTCGAATAAGGCGGCGGCAGCTGCTTGTTCTTTGGCATACTTTTCCGCATCCGCTTTTTTCTTGATTTCTGCTTCTAAGCGTTTTTCGCGGAGTTCTACTTCTTTTTGTCCGAGTTCAACTTCGCGTTCTCTCTTCGCAATATCTGCATTAATCTGCGCAATATTAATATCATGGAGACGTTTTTGCTTTTCGAGTTCGTATGCTGCATCGGCCATGGCTCTTGCAGAGTCGGATTGAACTTTAAGATCGGATTCTCTTAAAGATAAAGCGGTGTTTTGTTCAATGATTCTGGTCTTGGAATCTGCATCAGCTTTATTGGCAGCTTCCGCAGCAGCAGCTTTGGCAATCGCTACGTCGCGTTCTGCAGTTGCTCTGGCAATATTGGCATTCTTTTGGATTTGAGCAATATTGTCAACACCAAGGTTTTGGATAACCCCATTTTTGTCCGAGAAGTTTTGAATTGTTAAGTTGATAATGTCAATACCCATTTTTTGCATATCTGGAAGGGCATTTTCGGTAACCCGTTGGGCAAACAAATCACGGTTTTGCACCAACTCGGTTAATTTGATTTGACCGATGATTTCCCGCAT